>CANPZA010000020.1 GCA_947588915.1 uncultured Clostridia bacterium | reverse complement strand
GAAGATTTTTGCAAACAAAGAAATATTTATATATATGACCACTATACTGATGATGGAGTATCTGGAGCAACATTTGACAGACCAGACTTCAATAGAATGATACAGGACATTGAAAATAAAAAAATAAATATGGTAATTGTAAAAGACTTATCTAGGTTTGGGAGATTATCAAGTCAAATATCATATTATTTGGAAGAATACTTTATTGAAAAAGGTGTAAGATTTATTGCAGTAAATGATGATATTGATACAGGAAACGCAGAATCATCAGAAGAAATGACACAATTTAAGGCATTTTTTAATGAATGGTTTTTGAGGGATACTTCAAAGAAAATAAGAAATGGTAAAAAAACAAGAGCAAAAGAAGGAAAGGTAATGACTACCTATCCTACTTATCGGCTATAAAAAAGACCCATTAGACCATAATCATTATGTACCTGATTCAGATACAGTACCAATAGTTAGAAGAATATTTATGTTGGCTAGAAATGGAATGACGCCAACAGATATAGGAAAAATTCTAACAGATGAAAAAGTTTTAGTACCATCAGAAATATGTCGGTAATAATCATGTTAGAAAAGATGGAATAAAACGAGGGTGGAATAGAAATACAGTAAAAAGATTATTGCAAAATGTAACTTATCTTGGTTGGGTATCAAATGGAAATGTTAAGAAAATCAATTATAAAAGTAAGAAAATAATGACAATGCCAAAAGAAGAAAGAACAATAGTAAAAGGTATGCATACACCACTTGTTGATGAAGAAACTTTCAATATAGTACAAGATATGATAAAAAGTAGAACAAGTACAAGAGTAAAATCTTATGATTGGTTATTAAAAGGATTATTAACTTGTAAAGAATGTGGTAAGAAATTAAGTATAGTACCACAAAAACACAAAAATAAAACTACTTTCTATGTTAGATGTAATACTTATGCTTGTAATACTCATTTGCATTTATGTACTCCACATAGTAATAATTTAGAAACATTAACAAATTATGTATTAGAACAAATAAAAACAAGGTGTAATGAATTTTTAGACCAAAATAAGTATATGCAAGTTGCAAATTCTTCCAAAGATAAAATTCTAAAAGATAAATTTAATTTTCAAAATGAAATTAAGGTTTTAGAAAAGAAATTAAAAGATATTGGTAAAACAATAGACAAGTTATATGAAGATAAGTGCAAGGGTTTATTTGAAGATGAAGATTTTAGTAGGATTTATTCAAAACAAACTAAATTAAGGAAAGAGACAACAGAGAGAATAAAGTGCTTGGAAAAACAATTAGAAAAAGAGGATTCGTCAGTAGATATAAATAAACTTGTAAAAGACTTTGTAGAATTAAAAGAAATAACAAGAACAATGATGATATCTTTAATAGATAGAATAGAGGTATCAGAAGATAAGGAAATTACAATATATTATAAATTCAATATTTTAAATATTAGAAAATTAGATGATGAAAATGAACTAATAAATGTTGGCTAAATAAATTTTAGTCATAACAGAATATGATCACTATCATAGTTTTGCTAATCCTAGCAGGAGTGACAATGTTAGCATTAACAGGAGATGAGGGAATACTAAGAGAGGCAACAAAAGCAGAAGACGAGAATGGTAAAGCAGGAGAAGAAGAACAAATAGGACTTGCATATAATGCAGCGAAGATAGACAGTAAAGGAAAAGAAGTGACTGAAATGAAATTACAAGAAGAATTACGAGGATATGATAGTGGTGCAACAGTAACAAAAGATGGAGAAAATTTTAAAGTTACATTTACGAACGGTAATGTATATAAATTAGAGAGTGATGGAACAATAACAAAACAAAATACAAAAATAGAAGATATAGTAATAACAATGGAAGAAGCAAGAAAAGAAAAAAAATTTGATGTAAAAACAAAAGTAAAAGACACATTAGGAAATATAATAACAATACCAGAAGGATTTAAAATAGCAGAGGATTCAACAGATGATGTAACAGGAGGAATTGTAATAGAAGATGTAGATAATACTAAAACTTTCGGAAGCCAATTTGTATGGATACCAGTAGGAAAAATAAAAACAGCAAATGGAACAGAAACGATAACTTTGAGTAGATACACATTTGCAGATGGAAAAAATGACAAAGGTTTAGATGGAACTGTGCTTGAAAAAGGAACGCCCATAGTATATGAAGAAGCTCCTATACCAATAGATGGTCAAAATTATAGTGAAAATAATTTATATGGAAAATCAATAGAAAAAGCAGGAGGATATTATATCGGAAGATATGAAGCAAGAACAAATAGTCAATTAAGTGCAAAAACAAGTGATGAAACATTACCACAATTAACAGAAAAAGCAGATGATAGTGTATATATCTATGTAACACAACCGCAAGCTTCAAAATTGAGTCAAGGAATGTATACAGGAAAAAGTTTTAAAAGTGATTTAATAAATAGTTATGCATGGGATACAGCAATAGTATATATACAAAAAATGGATAAGTTAAGAAATATAGAAGGAACACCATACTCATGGCAATATGGTTTAAACACAGCTAATATAGCAGAAAAAGGAACAAATAATTTAGATGATAAAAATAAACAAGATGTAAGATGTAATATATGGGATATGGCAAGTAATTGTTTTGAATGGACGACAGAAACTTTTAGTTCTAACTGGGGCCATTGCGTATTCAGAGGAGGGTCTTGCGAAGGTGAGTACACAGCTAGTCGTAATTGGGACAATGCGACCACTGATGAATACTGCATTTCATTTCGTCCACTTTTAATTGTATAGGACTGAACGTTGCGGAAATTAACAAAAAACTTATAAAGATTAGTGTGTAAATTTTTAGAAAAGTCAAAAAGTAAAAATTGCTTTGAATAAGTTCAAAGCAATTTTTTGTGATAAATATACCATAAATTTATTAAATTTCATCAAAAAGCTTTAAAAAAATAGTAAAATAGTATAAAATATTATAAAATTAGTATTTTGAGGAGAGGAACATGAATAAAAAATGGCAAATATATGAAACAGATGAAATAAAAGTACAAGAAATACAAGAAAAATATAAAATAAATAAATTACTTGCCACTATTTTATCAAATAGAAACATAACAAATGAGGAAGATATAAGATTATTTTTAGAACCAACTAGAAATGATTTTCATGATCCTTTTTTAATAAAAGACATGGAAAAATCAGCAAATAGAATAATAGAAGCAATAAAAAAACAAGAAAAAATCATAATATATGGTGACTATGATGTAGATGGAATAACAAGTATAACAGTATTAAAAAGTTTTTTGAATGATAGAGGAATAAATGCAGATTTTTATATTCCAAATAGATTAGAAGAAGGATATGGATTAAATAAAGAAGCTATTGATAAAATAAAAAAAAGAGGTTGCGAGTTAATGATTACAGTTGACTGTCGGTATATCAGCTTTAGAAGAAATAGAATACAGCAATTCTCTTGGAATAGAAACGATAATAACAGATCATCATGAACCAGCAGAAAATCTTCCAAATGCATTTGCTGTAATTGATAACAAGAGAAAAGACAGTATTTATCCTTTCAGAGATTTAGCACGGAGTAGGAGTTGTTTTTAAATTAATTCAAGCAATAGGAATATTATTAGAATTAAAAGAAGAAGAGTATTTGAAATATTTAGATATAGTATGTGTAGGAACAATTTCAGATATTGTACCATTAGTAGATGAAAATAGAGTTATTACAAAACTAGGATTACTTTTAATTTCTCAAACAAAAAATATTGGATTACGTTCAATTATAAATTCATCTCGGATATAGCAAAGTTGATTCAAACACTATATCATTTGGAATTGCACCAAGAATAAATGCTTGTGGAAGGATGGGAAAAGCAGAAGAAGCACTAGAACTATTATTATCACAAAATATAAATAAAGCAAATGATTTAACAAAAAAATTAAATGAACATAATAGAGTAAGACAAGAAACAGAGAAAAATATATTTGAAAGTGTTGTCAAAAAAATAGGAAAAGAACATTTAGATAAAGAAAATAGTATTGTAGTAGGAGGAGAAAATTGGCATCATGGAGTAATTCGGAATAGTATCATCAAAAATTACAGAAATGTATTATAAGCCAAGTATTTTACTTAGTTTTGATGAAAATGGATTAGGTAAAGGTTCTGGAAGAAGTATACCAGGATTTGATTTACATGATGCTTTAATGAAATGTTCAGATACAATTGAAAAATTTGGTGGGCATAGTATGGCAATTGGAGTGACTATAAAAAAGGAACAATTTCAAAAATTTAAAGAGGAATTTGAAGAAATTGCTAAACAATCAGAAATTGACAAATTTATACCTGTAATACAAGTAGATAGCAAAATTGACTTAAAAGATGTAAACAAAGAAATGGTAGAAAGTCTTAAAAAATTAGAACCTTTTGGAGAAGGAAATAGAATGCCAGTTTTTGCTTTTAGAAACTTAAAAATTGACTCAATAAGATCACTATCAGAAGGGAAACATTTAAAATTAACTTTAAAAGATAACAATATTATAATAAATGGTATAGGATTTAATTTAGGAGATTTAGCTCAGGATTATAAAATTGGAGATAAAATTGATGTTGTAGGAGTATTAGAAATAAATAGTTTTAATGGACAAGAAAGCTTACAAATTAATATAAAAGATATTATGAAATCATTATAAAAGGCTATCACAAAGTAATAGCCATTTTACGGTTAATTTTTATTTTCCCTTTCATGTAGTTCCCCTGCTTCCCATGCAAAGCCTAAAGCATATATTGCAAACCAAAATGCTTCGACTGCAAAAAAGACAATGGCTATTGCACCAGGACCTTTAAATCCAGTAGTAAATAGTGTAGCCACTATTCCAGATGTGAAAAGAAGTGAAACAATTAAACTTGAAATTGAACAAATTAGCCGTTTTTTAGAATTAGACAACATAATTTTGTGTCTCCTTTCTTAGAAACAAAACAATAGTTTCTAAAATATTATATAATAAAACAAGTAAAAAGTAAAGAGGTGAAACAATGCAAGAAAAAAAAGAAATAACCATACAAGATGTTATAAATAAAAGAAAAGAACATACAAGAAAAGTTGATACTAAACTAATTTTAAAGGCTTATAATTATGCAAATGATAATCATAAAAATCAGACCAGACATTCAGGAGAGCCTTATATTATCCACCCTCTTAATGTTGCATATATATTAGCAGATATTGGACTTGATGATAGTAGTATTTGTGCAGCACTTTTACATGATGTAGTAGAAGATACTAAAGTGACATCAGAAGACTTACAAAGAGAATTTGGAAAAGAAATAGCACAAATGGTAGAAGGTGTTACAAAATTAGGAACGATGCAATTTGCATCAGTAGAAGAACAACAGGTAGAAGATTACAGAAAAATGTTTTTGGCTATGGGAAAAGACATCAGAGTAATTCTTATTAAACTTGCTGATAGACTTCATAATATGAGAACACTAAAATACTTAAAAAGAGATAGACAAATTGCAAATGCAAAAGAAACTATGGAATTATATGCACCTTTAGCAAATCGTTTAGGATTATATTCTATAAAATGGGAATTAGAAGATTTAGGATTTAAATACTTATATCCAGATGAATATCATGAATTAGTGGAAGGAATCAATAAGAAAAGAGAAGAAAGATTAAAGTTTATAGAAAAAATAATGGATGATATTCGTATCCAATTAAAAAAAGAAAAAATAGAAGCAGAAGTTACACGGAAGAGCAAAACATTTATATAGTATATATAGAAAAATGAAAAGAGACAATAAAACTTTAGACCAAATTTATGACCTATTTGCACTTCGCATACTAGTAAATTCTATAAAAGATTGTTATTCAGCACTTGGGGTTGTACACGAAATGTATAGTCCAATGCCAGGAAGATTTAAAGATTATATATCTGTGCCAAAGCCCAATATGTATCAATCAATACACACCACCTTATTAGGAGATAAAGGAACACCATTTGAAGTACAAATTCGTACTTGGGAAATGCATAGAATTGCAGAATATGGTATTGCAGCACATTGGGCATATAAAGAAGCTAATTATTTTGGAAAGAAAACATCAGTAAAAGTAGAAGATGATAAATTAGCATGGCTTAGAGAAACTTTAGAGTGGCAAAGTGAAATGCAAGATCCACAAGAATTTTTAAATACTTTAAAAACAGAATTATTTGAAGATGAAGTATATGTATTTACACCAAAAGGTGCAATTAAAGTACTGCCAAGAGGTGCAACACCGATAGATTTTGCATATACTATTCATGCTGAAATTGGTCATCATATGACAGGTTGTAAAATTAATAGTAAAATGATGCCTATAATAACGACTCTAAAAAATGGAGATATTGTTGAAATTATAACATCAGAAAATTCAAAAGGACCAAGTAGAGATTGGCTTAAATTTGTTAAGAGTACAAGTGCTAAAAATAAAATATTAAGTTGGTTCAAAAAAGCACAAAAAGCCGAAAATATTGAAAAAGGAAAAGAATTAATAGAAAAGGAATTAAAACGTATAGGATTTTCTTATTCTAGTTTATTTAAAAATCAGTATATAGAACCAATGCTTGATAAATATAGATATAAAACTTTGGATGAAATGTATTCAGCAGTTGGATTTGGAGCAAATTCTGCAGTTAAGGTAATTTCAAGAATGTTACAAGAATATAGAAAAGAACATGAAGAAGAAAATATTGAAGAAAAGATAGCACAATTGGCTAATGCAAAAACAAAAAAACCAAAACCATCTAGTTCAGGAATTATTGTAAAAGGTATAGATAACTGTCTAGTAAAACTAGCTAAATGTTGTAATCCATTACCTGGTGATGAAATTGTAGGTTATATAACAAGAGGTAGAGGAGTATCTGTTCATAGGAAAGATTGCTATAATATTAAAGAATTAATTTCAGAAGAAAACAGAATGATTGATGTAGAATGGTATAATGAGGATAAATCATCTTATCAAGCTGATATACAAATTCACTCTAATGATAGAAGCGGATTATTAATGGATATTTTAAGAGAAATAGGAACAACGAAAGCAAAAATACTTGGAGTAAATACAAAAACTACAAAAGAAAAAATTGCAATTATAGATATTACATTAGAAGTAGAAAACTTAGAAGAATTAAATAAAGCACAAAAAGCAGTTCAAAAAGTTGATAATGTTTATGAAGTAAGGAGAAAAAAATAAAAATGAAATTAAAAGAACTAAAGATAGATACATGGATAGGCGATCCTACCAATTGTTATATAATTTTAGATGAATCTTCAAAAGAGACAATGGTTATTGATCCAGCAGGAGATGCAGATAAGATAGAAGAATTGATACACATAATGAAAGGTAATTTAAAATATATATATTTGACTCATTGTCATGGAGATCATATTATGGGAGTAACACAATTAAAAAATAAGCTTGGTGGAAAAGTATTAATTCACAGAGATGATAGTGAAGGCTTGAATAATCCAGAAATTAATCTAGCACCATATATAGGAATTGAGAAAATAGAGTTGGAAGCTGATTCCAGATTAGATGATGGTGATTTAATACATCTTGGAAACTTACAATTCAAAGTTCTACACACACCAGGACATACAAAAGGAAGTACATCACTTTATTGTGAAAAGGAACATTGTTTGTTTTCACGGAGATACTATATTTAGAGGAACTTGGGGAAGAACAGACCTTCCTACATCAAATAGGGAAAATATTATAAAATCAATAGAAAGTAAGATAATGATACTTCCAGATGATACTATTATATATCCAGGTCATGGAATGATGACTATGTTAAAAGATGAAAAACCAATTTATTTAGAATTAAAACCAAAATTATTCTAAAAACTCTTGAAAAACTGACAAATCTAATATATAATAAAAAACGTAACTAATAATACATTTTAGTTTAAAGGAGGGAAAAGAATGTTTGGCGTGACAGTAGAGAATAACGATTTTGGGAAAATTGCCAAACTTGGTTACCGGATTGTTGAAAATTCAACTGATGGATTTTCAACAGAAACAGAGATTATCTCAGAAGATGAAATAATTCATGCAAAAATTTCATTATGTGGAAAAGATGGATTGCTTCATCTTGTAATTGAAGATGAAGAAATCAATAACATCAAATGGGTTGAAATTATTTCAACGAATTTGATGTGTTGCGAAGGTTTAACTATACAAGCAGAGGATATTCATGGAAATGAAATTTTGCGTGAGGTTGGTATAAAGGGATAATATGGTAAACCTCTTGAAATCAGGACTGGTGTATTCCAGTCCTACAATTTTAATATGTTAGATATATAATTAAAAAGAAGGGATAGATATGAGTAATATAGAACCAAGAACATTACCAGGATTTATGGAATTATTGCCAGATGAACAAATATTATTTAATCAAATAAAAGAAAAAATTGAAGAAACATATAAAAAATTTGGATTTTTACCATTAAATACGCCTATAATAGAATTATCAGAAGTTTTACTTGCAAAAGCGGGTGGAGAAACAGAAAAACAAATTTATAGATTCTCAAAAGGAGAAACAGATTTATCATTAAGGTTTGATTTAACAGTACCACTTTCAAAATATGTTGCTAAAAACTATGGAAAGTTAAGCTTCCCATTTAGGAGATATCAAATAGGAAAAGTATATCGTGGTGAAAAAGCTCAAAAAGGTAGATATCGTGAATTTTACCAATGTGATATAGATATTATCGGTGATGGAAAATTAGATATTATTAATGATGCAGAACTTCCAAGTGTTATATATACTTTATTTAAAGATTTAGGATTTGATGATTTTACTATATGCATAAATAATCGTAAAATATTAAATGGTTTATTTGAAAGTTTGGGACAAAAAGAAAATGCTACTGAAATATTAAGAATAATAGACAAAATAGATAAAATAGGAAAAACAGCAGTAGTTGAAGAATTATCTAAATTGAATATCAATAAATCTCAAATTGAAAAAATAATTAATTTTATAGAAATAGAAGGAACATCTGATGAAAAAATACAAAAACTAAAAAATTTAGATATAAATAATAAAACATATAATATTGGTATAAAAGAATTAGAAGAAGTTGTTAAAAATGTTAGTTTATTTGGTGTACCAAATAAAAACTTTAAAGTAGATTTGACAATTGCAAGAGGTTTAGATTATTATACAGGAACAGTGTATGAAACATTTTTAAATGATTATAGAGAAATCGGAAGTATTTGTTCTGGTGGAAGATATGAAAATCTAGCAGAATATTATACAGATAAAAAATTACCAGGAGTAGGTATATCTATTGGATTAACTAGACTATTTTATAAATTAAATGAATTAAATTTAATTAATGCTAAACAAAAATCAATATCAGATGTATTAATTATTCCAATGATACAAGACTTAAGAGTACCAATAAAATTAGCATCTGATTTAAGAAAACAAGGGATTAATACAGAAATATATTTAGATGATAAAAAACTAAAAGCTAAATTCAAATATGCTGATAAATTAAAAATTCCTTATGTAATTATAATAGGAGAAGATGAAATAGAAGCAAATACTGTAAATATAAAAAATATGGAAACAGGTGAAGAAAAGAAAACGAAGATAGATATTAATCAAATTATACAAGTAATCGAAAAAAGAAGTAAATAGCTTCTTTTTTTGATATTATAGGCTATCATTTAGCTAATTGGTGAAATTTCGAAGTAGAGCTATATATCGCAAACCACATAGAGAAGCACAATATATCCATTTTTAGATGGAAACTTATTACATAAAATTAAAAAATATATGCATAATATAATTGACTTTATGCATATAAAATGATAAAATATATGCAGATAATACAAGATATATGCATATAAAAAATAAAGTATATGCAGAAAGAAGGAAATAAAATGAAAAAATTTGATTATTCTTTTCTTGATAATGGCTTACTACCAGCCAATTTGATAAATATAACAGGAACTATATATTCATTAAAAACAGGAGCAAAGATAAGGAAAAATGAATATGAAAGAATATTTACAGAATTAGAAAAAATAGCAGTGGTACAATCAGTTAAAAGTTCAAATGCAATAGAAGGAATTGTAACTAGTGATGAACGTATAGAGGAAATAGTAAATCAAAACAGTAAACCACTAAATCATAATGAAAGTGAAATTGCAGGTTATCGTGATAGCCTAAATGAAATACATCTACACTATGAAGATATTGAATTAAGTGAAAATACAATTTTAAGATTGCATGAAATAATGATGTCATATACAGGAACTGAAGATGCAGGAAAATATAAAACAAACGAAAATTATATTGTAGAAGAAGATAAAAATGGAAACAGGAAAATGAGATTTAAACCATTATCTGCAAAAGAAACACCACAGGCAATGGAACAACTTATACTTGCATATCATGATGCAAGTAATAATTCTAACATTAATCAATTATTATTAATTCCATGTTTTATTCTTGATTTTCTTTGTATACATCCATTTAGAGATGGTAACGGAAGAATGTCAAGATTATTAACATTATTATTATTATATAAAAATGGATTTGATGTTGGTAAATATGTTTCATTTGAAGAACAAATAAATAATAGTAAAGTAAATTATTATGAAGCATTAAGATTATCTTCTATTAATTGGTTAGAAAATGAACAGAGTTATATTCCTTTTATAGAAAATTTTTTATCTACTTTATATATGTGTTATAAAGAATTAGATAAAAGATTTAGTGTTGTAAATAGCAATAAAATTACAAAGAAAGCAAGAATTGAAGCAACAGTACTAAACAATCTAACACCTATTTCAAAATCTGAAATTTGCAAGATACTACCAGATGTAAGTGCAACAACAGTTGAGGCTGTATTAGGAACTATGGTAAAAGAAGGATTAGTACAAATAATAGGAAGTGGAAGAAATACAAAATATATGAAAAAATAAGGGAGAAAAATGGTTATATTATTGATATTATTTATAAAGCAGAGTTATCCTATTTCCAGATTTTTCAATAAAACCATCTTCCTTCAATAGTTTTAATTCTCTCATCATAGCACTTCTATCCACACTTAAGAAATCTGCTAAATCAGTTAAAGAAAAAGGTAGAGTAAAAGATTTGCTTAAATGTCTAGTAGAAAGCATTGAAAAATATCCTATTAATTTATCACGAATAGATCTTTTTGTTAGTAATTCTATTCTTGTATTTAAATCAGTAACTTTACTTAAAATTAATTCAGGAAGATCATCTACCAATTCTTGATGAAATTTACAAGCATTTCTGCATTTAGTACGAAGATCATCATAAATATAAAATAATACTTCACATTTTTCACGAGCTTCAACTACTAATTCATTATTAATTGTTATCGTATAAAAAACTTCACCAAATACATCACTAGGAGAAAAGTGTTCTACTATAGTTCTATTTCCACTTAAATCATAACGAACCAAATCAGCATTTCCACTAATTAAAATACAAAATTGATTTCTTTTATTAATATAACTAGTTATAACTTCATTTTTTGAAAAAGTCTTTTTTTGTACCCTGTGGCAACTATTTTCAAATTTCTTAATAAATTCATTCATATCAAAATTAATATTCATTATTATTAAAACTCCTAATTAAATTAATATAAAATATTATACAATAAATAAGTTGCAAATGCAACAAAAAAGCATACAATAAAAAAGAATTATACATAATGATTACTAATAAAGGTAATTTGTATGTAATGTTAATGTAATACAAATGTAATAATCGACAAAATACTACAACAAAGCTAAAATAAAAAAAGTAAAAAATAAAAAGTTGCTTTTGCAACAGAAAAACAAAAAAGTTCATATATAATAACACATATAAAAAATTAACAGGAGGGAAAAAATGAAGATTATAAAAAGAGATGGAAGAGCTGTAGATTACGATAGAGAAAAAATAGCTATAGCAATTGAAAAGGCAAATAAGGAAGTAAGACAAAATCAAAGAGCTTCAAAGGAAGATATAAAAGACATTATTAAATATATTGAAGATCTTGGAAAGAAAAGAATGCTTGTTGAAGATATACAAGATATAATAGAAGAAAAACTAATGGAAATTGACAAATATGAACTTGCAAAGAAATATATTGTATATAGATATACAAGAGCATTAGTTAGAAAACAAAATACTACTGATGAGTCAATATTGGGATTAATTAGAAATGATAATAAAGAATTAGCAGAAGAAAACTCAAATAAAAATACAATGCTTGCATCTACACAAAGAGATTATATAGCAGGTGAAGTATCAAGAGATTTAACTAAAAGATTATTGCTTCCAGAAAAAATAGTAAAAGCAGATAATGATGGTGTTTTACACTTTCATGATGCAGATTACTTTGTACAACCAATTTTTAATTGCTGTTTAATAAATATTAAAGATATGTTAGATAATGGAACTGTTATGAATGGTAAATTAATAGAAACTCCAAAAAGTTTTCAAGTTGCATGTACTGTAACAACTCAAATTATTGCGGCAGTTGCAAGTAACCAATATGGTGGACAATCTGTAGATTTAATACATTTAGGAAAATATTTAAGAAAAAGTTATGATAAATTTAAGGAAGAGATGATTGAGAAATATCAAGGTAAAATGTCTGATGAGCTTATAGAATCTATTGTTCAAGATAGATTAAAAGTAGAATTAAAATCAGGTGTTCAAACAATACAATATCAGATAAATACTTTAATGACTACAAACGGACAGTCTCCATTTGTAACTTTATTTTTACACTTAGAAAAAGATGATCCATACATAAAAGAAAATGCAATGATAATAGAAGAGGTAATTCGCCAAAGGTTAGAAGGTATAAAAAATGAAAAAGGTGTATATGTAACACCAGCATTCCCAAAACTTGTATATGTATTAGATGAATTTAATAATCTAACAGGTGGAGAATATGATTATTTAACAAAACTTGCTGTTAAATGTTCTGCAAAAAGAATGTATCCAGATTATATTTCTGCAAAAAAGATGCGTGAAAATTATGAAGGAAATGTATTTAGTCCAATGGGATGTAGAAGCTTTTTATCACCTTGGAAAGATGAAAAAGGAAATTATAAATTTGAGGGAAGGTTTAACCAAGGTGTAGTAAGTATAAATCTACCACAAATAGGTATTGTTGCAGATGGGGATGAAAAAATATTCTGGAAAGAATTAGATGAGAGATTAGAACTTTGTAAAGAAGCATTAATGTGTAGACATTATGCACTTCTTGGTACTAAATCAGATATAAGCCCAATACACTGGCAATATGGTGCAATAGCAAGACTTAAAAAAGGTGAAAAAATAGATAAATTATTATTTGGTGGTTATTCAACTATATCTTTGGGATATATTGGTTTATATGAAGTAACTAAATTAATGACTGGTGAATCACATACTTCTGAAAAAGGACATGAATTTGCAGTTAAACTAATGAAATATTTAAGACAAACAGTAAATAAATGGAAAAAAGAAACAAATATTGGATTTGCTCTTTATGGTACTCCAGCAGAAAGTTTATGTTATAAATTTGCAAGAATTGATAAAGAAAGATTTGGAATAATAAAAGATATTACAGACAAAGGCTATTATACAAATTCTTATCATGTAGATGTAAGAGAAAAAATAGATGCATTTAATAAATTATCATTTGAAAGTGAATTTCAACAAATATCTTCAGGTGGTGCAATTTCATATATTGAAATACCAAATATGGCAAAAAATATTAATGCATTAGAATCTGTTGTTAAATTTATATATGATAATATTCAATATGCAGAATTTAATACAAAATCAGATTTTTGTCATGAATGTAGTTATGATGGGGAAATTATTATTAATAAAGATAATGAATGGGAATGTCCTAATTGTGGTAATAAGGACCATGCTAAATTAACAGTAGTAAGAAGAACATGTGGTTATTTAGGAGAAAATTTCTGGAACGTTGGAAAAACAAAAGAAATAAAACAAAGAGTAATGCATTTATGATGTTTTCGGGGACAGTCCCCAAAAACATCATAAACAATAAAAAGGAAGAACTTAAAAATTTATCTAACATAAGTTCTTCCTTAATTATATTTATAAAGATTTTAAAAATCTATCTAATAATTGTTTTCTTACTTTATCTTCAAGTTCATCATTTAAAGGCTCTAAAATAATATTCTCATTATATTTTCTATCTAAACAATATTTTATAATATAATCTGCAAGTTCAGGATTTTTTGAAAGAAGTGGACCGATGAAGATATGTTGCTATAACATTTGTTTTAAAGAAACCTTCTTTATTATCACCGAATTTATTACCATTTCCAAATAAAACATCTCCAAAAGGAATATCTATATTAAATGTTTGCCCACCATGATTTTCAAAACCTATAACTTTAGTTTTTTTCCCATTTAAATTAGTTTCAATTACAATATTTCCAATACATCTTTTAGTTCTATCATTAATAGCTTCTGTATAATAATCAAAGACTTCTAAACCAGGAATAATCTCTCCTTCAACATCTTTATAGTATTTGCCAAATAATTGATATGCACCACAAATTAACAAGAAAAATACTCCTTCATCAAGTGCTTTTTTAATAGAATCTTTATAATTTATTAAATCTTTTGCTAAAATTCCTTGTTCTTGGTCAGCACCACCTCCGAGCAAATACTAAATCATAGTTTCTAAAGTCAGGTGGAATATCACCGATAGAATAAGTATCAATTACAGCCTTAAAACCACGTTTTTCTAAACGGTAACGAAGTACTTGTATATTTCCAAAATCGCCATATAATTCTAATATATCAGGATAAAGATATAAAATTTTCAATTCTTTCATTTGAAATTACTCCTATTATTTTAATTTTAATATTTCAGTTCTCGTAGGTTGAAGTGAAGTATAATTTGCAATTACATATTTCTTAACATTAGTTGAATAAAAACTTTTTACAGCTTGTTTTAAATCTAAATAAGCTTCTATTTTTTCTTCAGGATAACCGGGAAGTTTTTATTCTAATTGCAATATCATAAGCACGAGTTCCGTGATGTTACTATTCTTGTTACATTATTTAAGTTATCAAAATTGATATCCCAAATCCAAGAAACATCATGACCATCTGCAACATTATCATTTAAAACAAATAATAATTCTTTTTCATCATCATCTTCATTTAATATTCTTAGACTAACATTTGAACCAGTTGGATTTTTTGCTAAGTTTATAATTGTTGGAATATTTCTAATTTCAATTTCTTCTAATCTACCGGTTATTTAAAACAAAAGTTGATAAAGCTTTTTTTATGATATCTGTATTTATATTGTATAATGAACAGCAAGAAATAACTGCTACTAAATTATATATATTATATATACTATTAAATTTAATATTGTAAGTAATTCCATCAACATCAAACTTTCTGTTTTTTAAATCTATATTAGTTGCTAATTTATAAATTTTATTTTCACCATAATTACAATTTGGACATTTAAATTTTCCAATATGAGAATATTGATAATATTCATATTCTATACGAGTATTACAAAATGGGCAAAATTTTCCTTCACCAGCTTCTTTCATATTTGTAGTCGCAAAATCATACTTGTCTGCACTAAAATAATATACATTATCATTTTCAGGATTTGCCTGTCCGAAGTCTTGCAACATTTGGATCATCATTATTTAATACTAGATTTCCAGTATAATTTTTTAAAAATTCATTTATTTTTAAAATTAAAGACTCAACTTCACCATTTCTATCTAATTGGTCTCTAAAGAAATCAAGTACTACTAAAGTATCTAATTTTAATTTTTTAAATATTATTGGAATATATCCTTCATCAATCTCAAATATTAGAAAATCAGCATCAATTTTTCCAGATAGGGAAGAATGTTTTATTAAAGTAGATAATATTCCTGTTTCCATATTATTTCCTTCATTATTACTGATTATTTTTTTACCTGCAGTTTTAAAAACATAGCCTATAGCATTATTTGTCATAGTTTTTCCGATTTGTTGCAGTAACTGCTATAATGGGGCAATCTATTTTAAAGTATTTGAGAAAATCTGGATTCAGTCTCTGAGCAATTTTTCCGTGGAAGATTACCTCCATTTTTATTTACTAATTTTAATAAGAAATTGAATAATTTTGCTATTAACATTATAAAAAAATTCTTCATATGATTTTTCTCCTTTAGTCTTATTGGTTGTATTATATCATAAGAAAAAAATATGAACAATGTTTTTATTGCATTATGATATAAAATATATTAAAATAAATCTATGAGGTGGATAGATGAAATATATAAATTCAAATAAATTAGAAAATTTAAATATAAATAGTAAAAATACTTACATAGTCATGGACTTTGATAGAACAATTACTTCAAATGAAAGCCAAGATTCTTGGGATATAGCAGGAAAACTTTTGGGAAAAGAAATGAAAGAAGAAATGGATATTCTATATAAAAAATTTAGACCTATCGAATTAGATTATACCATTAATATAGATGATAAAACAAAAGCAATGGTCCAGTGGTATGATTCTTGTATGATGTTGTATAGTAAATACAATTTAACAAAAGATAAATTAATTAAATCAGTAAAAAAAGGAAAAATTATATTTAGAAAAGGTGCAAAAGAATTTTTAATAAATGCATATAAGAAAAATATTCCTATTATAATCTTATCAGCAGGAATTGGAAATGTAATTGAAGAATTTTTAATACAAGAAAAGTGTTATTTTGAAAATATTTATATTATTAGTAACTTTATTAAATTTGATGAAAAAGGGAATAGCAAAAAATTTGACAATAACAACATGATACATACTTTAAATAAAACTATGACAGGAAAAATCTCAATAGAACAACAAGAAAAAATAAAAAATAGGGAGTATAAAATTTTAATTGGTGATTTAATAGAAGATGCTAATATGTTAAGTAAGGATGAATGGGATACAACTTTAAAAATAGGTTTTC
>CANPZA010000019.1 GCA_947588915.1 uncultured Clostridia bacterium | reverse complement strand
TTATATATAAGGCTTTCACAAGAAGATGCAGATAATGGTACAGACAAGCAAGAGAGTAATAGTGTAACTAGCCAAAGAACATTATTAAATGAATTTATAGAAGAACATGATGATTTAATAGCTTATGATACTTATATAGATGATGGATTTACAGGAACAGATTTTAATAGACCATCATTTCAAAGATTACTAGAAGATATGAAAAAAGGAAATATTAATTGCGTAATTGTAAAAGATTTATCAAGACTTGGAAGAAACTATATAGAAGTAGGAAATTATATTGAACAGGTTTTCCCATTATTTAATATAAGATTTATTGCCATTAATGATTTTGTAGATAGTTATAAAAATCCAACAAGTACAAATACAATTTTAGTACCATTCAAAAATTTGATTAATGATGAATATGCACGAGATACATCAACAAAGATAAGGACATCTTTGAATGGGAAAAAGAAAAAGGGAGAATTTATAGGGGCATTTCCTTCTTATGGTTATATCAAAGATCCAAAAGATAAGCACAAATTAGTTATAGATGAAGTTGCAGCAGATATTGTTAAAAAAATATTTGATTGGCATGTAAATGAAGGATTAGGCAAAATAGCAATTTGTCACAGATTAAATGACTTAGGTGTTTTAAATCCTACAGGACATAAAAAATTAGAATTAGGACAAAATTATAATAATTATGGAATTAAAGACAATACATATACTTGGACACCATCCACAATCAGAAATATTCTAAAGAATGAAGTGTATTGCCGGCACTACTGTTCAAGGAAAGAGGAGAGCAAAAAGCTATAAAATACATAAAATAGAAAATGTCCCTAAAGAAGAATGGATTAGAGTAGAAGGCACACATGAGCCAATTATAGATAAAGAGACTTTTGAAAAAGCACAGGAATTAAGCAAAAAAGATACAAAAGTATCTCAAAGAACAAAAGAATTATCAATGTGGGCAGGATTCTTAAAATGTGCTGATTGTGAAAGAGCAATGAATAAAAAAAGTAGTACCAATAAGAATGGAAGGAAATATGAATATTATATTTGTAGTACATATAGAAAAAAGTCTAATAAGCTATGTACAAAACATACTATAAAAGAAGAAATATTAGAAAAAGCTGTGACTCAAGCAATTAATTTACATATTGATTTATTAACTAATACAGAAGAGATGATAAAACAGATAAAGCAAAGTAGTTTTCAAAATTTAAAAAATGAAAATATAGAAAATATGATAAAAATAAAGCGAATTGAACTTTCGAAAATTTTAAATTTTAAAAGAACACTTTACGAAGATTGGAAGAATGAAGATATAACAAGAGATGAGTATATAGAGTATAAACAAAAATATGAAAATGATGTAGAAAGATTAAATCAGAATATTGAAAGTTTAGAAATAGAAAAGCAAAAATATAAAATTCAGAATACCACAAATAATGAATGGATAGAAAAATTTAGAAAGAAAAAAGGAATTACAGAATTGTCAAGGGATATAATGATGGAATTAGTAGATTACATTTATGTCCAAGAAAATGGAAATATAACAATAAAATTTAAATTTGAAGATGAATTCAAAAGATGTTTAGAGTATATAGAAAACAATAAAAATGCATTAAATATGAAAGTAGTAAATTTATAAAAGGACAATGGAGTTTTAACATAATTCACTAAGTAATATTGTGTTGTTATAATCACCCAAGGAGGAGGAGTTGCTGCACCAGTAGGAGGTCAAATATTTAGTGAAATTCTCCCTTATTTAGAAGTGAGTCAAGGAAATCAAGAAGAAATAGAAGTGGTAGAAGAAGTGAGTGTACCAAATATAATTGGATTATCTATAAAAGAAGCGGAAAAAATATTGAAAGGAACAGGATTAGAATTAAGTATTGAAGGAAATATAGAAGAAAATGAAGAAACAGTAGATAAAGAAAATACAATAATTAAAGAACAAACTCCAATTGCAGGGATTAAGATAAATAAAGGAAATACAATTTTTATAAGTTATTAAAATTTAGTATGTATTCAAAAAACAAAGTGAAAGATTTGCAATAATTTTGCAAATCTTTCACTTTAACTGAAAAATAATATTGACAAATTAAAAAGTTTTCACTATAATATATTTAGAGGTGAAAAGATATGATTTATAGAGAACATTATATTTCTCAAGTCCGTGAATTTTATGATTCTGATTTGATAAAAATAATAACTGGAATACGACGTTCCGGAAAATCGATTATTTTAGAGCAAATAAAAAATGAAATAAGTAAAAAAACCGAAAATGTAATTAGCTTGAATTTTGAAGATAAGCGTATAAGTAGTAATATTTTAGATGCAAAAAGTTTAATTGAATATGTGGAAAGCAATAGAAAAGAAGGAAAATGTTATATTTTTCTTGATGAAATTCAAACTTTAGATGGATGGCAAGAAGCATGTAAAACATTAAGATTAGATAATAATTCAGTATTTATTACTGGTTCAAACTCAAAATTATTATCTAAAGAATTTACAAAAGAATTAATTGGAAGGTATGTATCTTTTAGAGTAAGACCATTTGTATACAAAGAAATTGTAGAATATAACAAAGAATTAGGAAAAGAGTGTTCTATTACAGATTATCTTGTTTGGGGAGGGTTTCCAAAACGTTTTGAATTTGACACAGAGGAAGCACAAATAAGATATTTGAGTGATTTAGATGATACAATAGTAATAAATGATTTGATGAATAGATATAAAATAAAAAAAGAAAATCTATTTAAAAGTTTAGTAAATTATGTATTACGCTCAAATAGTAGGATTTTTTCAGCAAAATCAATTCATGATTATATTAAAGAAAAACATGAAAATTGTTCAATAAATACAATTATGAAATATTTAGATTATTTAGAAGAGGCATATATTATAGAAACAGTAAAGCAATATTCAACAAGAACTAAAACAGAATTGGCTTATTATTCAAAAATCTATAATGAAGATGTTGCATTTAATTCAATTAGATGTATGGATAATAGATATGATTTAACACATAATTTAGAAAATATAGTTTATAATGAATTGATTTATATGGGATACAAAATATTTGTATATAATAATAATGGAAAAGAAGTTGATTTTCTTGCTCAAAAAGGAAACAAAAAATATTATATTCAAGTAGCATATAGTATAGCAGAAGAAAAAGCATATAATCGTGAATTTAGTGCGTTTGCGAATATTGATAATTTATCTCAGAAAATTATTATTACTAATGATGATATTGATTATTCAACAGGAACTGTAAAACATATTAAATTAAAGGATTTCTTAAACATGGAATCATTATAGATATAACAGTAATTATTGTATTAAAGATGATATATGACTAAAAAATGTAAATTATGTGGAAAACCGTTCAACAATAGTAATTATAAAGAATATGATGTAAAAATAATCTTTAATATGAAAAGGAGGAATTCTTATGGAGATTGAGAGAAAATTTGCAGTAGTAAAAATGCCAAGTGATTTGAAAAAATTTGAAAAAGAGGAAATTGAACAAGGTTACTTGTGTATCAAACCAACAGTAAGAATAAGAAAGTCAAATGATGAATATACGCTAAATTATAAATGGAAACAAGAAGGAGTTGAAGAAAAAGTAGCTATTGAAAATATAGAATACACAATGCCTCTAACAAAAGAAAATTATAATATATTATTAAATAAAATAGAATACAATTTAATAAAAAAAGATAGATATAAAATACCAATAGAAAATGGATTAATAGTTGAGTTAGATGTTTTTCATGGTAATCTTGAAGGATTAGTATTTGCAGAAGTTGAATTTCCTAGTTTAGAAATTGCAAAAAACTTTACTAAGCCAGAGTGGTTGGGAAAAGATTTGTGTTTTGACAAAAGATTTGACAATACCGTACTATCAAAAGTAGAAAAATATTCAGAAGAATACAATCCAAATAAATAAATAAAAATTATACATAGTAAAAATATATAATATTATATAAAATAAGTTGAAAGAAGGAAATTATATGATACATAAAATGAAATTAAATGAAAGTCCATTTGAAAGAATAAAAAATGGTACAAAAACAATAGAATTCAGATTATATGATGAGAAAAGAAGGAAAATAAAAATTGGAGATAAAATTGAATTCTCAAAATTACCAGAATTACAAGAAATAATATTAGTAGAAGTAGTAGATTTATATAGAGAAGAAACATTTGAGAAATTATTCAAAAAACTTTATACAGATGAAGAAGAAATAAAAAGAAAAACTAATTCTATGTATCAATATTATTCTCCTGAAAAAGAGAAAGAATATGGTGTTATTGGAATAAAAATATCTCTAATTAGTAATAGTTTTAGATATACATATAATAAACTTGTAAGAGATAAAATCCCAGAGAATATAGATAATGAATATGGGAGAAAAAGTAAATATAGAATACTGGATGATAGAGAATATTTAATTGAATTAAACAAAAAAGTCTTAGAGGAAGCAAATGAATTTATCGAAAAAAATAGTATTGAAGAACTAGGAGATTTAATGGAAGTAATAAATGCTATAATGAATTTAAAAGGTTATAAAATTGAAGAAGTAGATGAAATTATGAAAGCTAAAGTAGATAAAAAAGGAGCTTTTAATAATAAAATTTATTTAGAATATGTTGATGAAGAAAAAAGAAATATAAAAGAAGAAAAAGAATTAAGTAAAAAGTTTAGGAGATAAAAGATATAGATTATATATACATAAAAGGGAAAATGATATAGAATAACAATTCACGCATAATTAAAAGATTATTATTTAATAGATAAATAAAGGAGGCTAATTATCTGTAAAATTAATAAAACAGTAAATTGAACAATAAAAAACGTTTTTCTAAAAGGATTAATGGAAGGATTTATTTGTTAATTAATATTTGTATACTTTTTCCCAATAAATTAAAAGGGATATATTTACATAATTGAAAAAATATAGTATAATATAGATAATATTTGTAAAAAAGGGGGACTTTTAGTGAAAAAAAATATAAAAATTAATAAAGAAAAATTGTTATTTATAGTAATTACTACTTTAATTTTATTATTAGTAATATTTTTATCACTTAAAGACATTATAGAAAATTTAAATCTTGGACAAAATTCTGATATAAAAATGATACAAGGAGAACAGAATTATTATTTTGCAGAAAATAATGCATCTGATGATATGTGTATTTATCTATCTGATATTGAGTATGATAAAAAACAATCATCTGTAGAATGGGGAAGCATTACAATAGATAGTAATTTAGAAACACAATATAATAATGGATTAATTAGCCTAATGGTTGATGGAAAGAAAACCACTTTTTTAAAAGGTATATCTGCACATGCTAATTCAACACTAATATATGATATTAGTGATTATAATTATGACTTTTTTAGCACATATATAGGTGTAGATGAAAGTCGCAAAACTAATGGAAATGGTGTTAAATTTTCAATATATACATCAGTAGATGGAAATACATGGGATTTAAAAACAGAGGAAAATCCTCCAGTATTAAAGGGGAATGATAATGCTTTATTCAAAAATATAGATATTAGAGGTGCAAAATATTTAAAATTATATTGCAATAATAATGGAAATAATACATCAGATCATTCTGTTTATGCGAATGCAAAATTATATAAAGAAGGATATGTAGAAAAACCAGTAGAGAAGGTAGAATTTATTAAAACAATAGAAGAATATGATGAAATTTTAAAAGATAAAACTTTGCAAGAACAGTTAAATGAATATGAACTAACATTATTACAAAGAACTTTAGTAAAAAAGATTGACTATGATCTTTTACAAGCAATTGTAAATCAAAATGAAAAATATAAAGAGACAATGAGATGGTTAATGACAGATTTAGATAATTTACGTTTATATGTATTAGGAGGAGAACCAGATGGTGGAAGTTATTACAATTCAATAAAAGAACTTTCTAGACTATATTATGAGTATAAAGAGGATTTTAAAAATGCACAACCAACAAATAATAAATGGTATCCAGATTTAACAAAAGGAAATGTATATAAGAAAATGGCAATTTCACTTTCTTTGACACATGCAACAAAAGTCGGATATTGGGCACAAATAGATCACCCAAGCAATAGATCAGATTCACTAGAACGTTATAGGATATATAAAAAATTATATGATGAAGGAAAATTTGTAGTATCTCAAAGACAAGACCATACACCATGGTTTGAAGCATTAACAGTGGAAGAGATGCGTTATGTAATGAATAACATCACAGATGATGAAGAACTTATATGGTTAAATGAATATACACAAAAAAGAATAGATGCAAATCCAAATCAAGAAGAAAAATATTTACAACCACATACTTATATTGCATATGTGTATCCAAATTTTGAAAATCCTATTTTCCATGATCCTAACAAAAAGGCTTATTGGGATGAAAAATTTGAAGGAATATTCTCAGAATATGGTGTAACATATAGTACAGAAGATGACCATGTATATAAAGCGTGGATGAGTATGAGAAATGAATATGGAACAGGAGCAGTTTGTGGTGGTATATCAAAATTAGGTGCTCATATACGTGCAGCACATGGTACACCAGCATCAGTCATAGGTCAACCAGGACATGCTGCAATTATTTATTATAGAAAAAATGAAGATGGTAAAGGTTATTGGACAATTGATAATGATGTATCAGGATGGGCTCAATCAGGAAAAACAGAAAGATTAAGTATTAGAATGCCACTTGGTTGGGGAAATGACAGCTATGTAGATGGATTTGCTGCAACATATATTGTTTTAGCACAAGAGGCTATGAATGATAATGAGAATTATGAGAAAGCCGAAAAGATTATCATGGCAGCAGAACTATATGAAGGAAATCTAGCAAAACAAGAAGAATTATATCAAGAAGCATTAAAAGTGCAAAATATTAATATTGATGCATGGTGGGGATTAATAAATTCATATAAATCTGATAGTACTAAGAAAGAAGCGGATTATTATAATTTAGCAGAACAATTAGGTAATGCATTAATGCCATTTCCACTACCAATGAAAAATTTATTAGATCAGATAAAAGAAAAAATTACAGGAGTAGAATATGAATTTAAATATACACTTTTAGAAACAAGCTTATTAAATCAAGGAAAATCATATGATTCTACTGATAGAGTTTTACAACCAAGTATAACAAGGACTGTAGCAACTTATTTACTTGGTCAAATGGATACAACACTTGCTGATTTCTCTTTTGATGGGGCAAATGCAAGAAAAATTGTATTAGCAAGCCGTTTTGATAATACAGGAATTCGTTGGGATTATAGTATAGATGGAAAAGCTAATTGGAAAGAAGTATATTTTGAAGCAGATGAACCACACAAATGGCAATTAACTAAAAAGGAAGTAGAAAGTATTACAGCAGACAATGATATTTATATTCATATAGTCGGAACTGATTATACAGATAATAATCTATATAAAATTGATATTACAGAACAAAGCTTATTAGATAATTTATATGCTAATGATTTAGAAAACCGAATTGTAGGTATTAATTTAAATACACAATGGAGATATACTTCAAGTGATAAATGGACTTCATATAGTGTAGCTTCACCTGATTTAACAGGTAATAAGACAATACAAGTAAGACAAGGAGAAACAAGGACTAAATTAGCAAGCCCTGCATCAGATATATATACATTTACAGAAGATAATCAACCAGATACAAGAAAATATATTAGAGTTTCAGATTTGGAGGTTGTAGAATATTTAAGTCAATCAATAGATGGAAATAGACCATTTTATGCTCCAAATGCAATTGATGGAAATATAAACACATTATGGCATACAGATTTTAGATATAATGTTATAAATGAAGGAACAACACCATTTTTTACAATAAAGTTAAATACTCCAAAATACATATCTGCAATAGAATTTATACAAAAAAAATATAAAGAAAATGATCCTGATGATATAAAAAATGTAATAGTTTATGTGAGTGAAAATGGTAAGGATTGGACTGAGGCAGGAAAAATAGAAAATTGTACTAATTATAATGAATTAAAGAAAATTACATTTAATGAAAGTGTATATGGACAATATGTGAAATTAGAACTACAAACATATAATATGTTTGCATCATTAGCAATGGTAAATTTATTTGAAGATACAACAAAAATCGATACAACTAAGCCAACAGCGGGAATATATTATAGTACAAAAGAGGCAACAAAAGACTATGTAGTTGCAAGACTTGTTAATCCAAGTACAGAAATAGAAATTACAAATAATTATGGAAATGATACATATGTATTTAAAGAAAATGGAGAATTTACATTTGAATTTAAAGATAAAAATGGAAATACTGGTTCTGAAACAGCTAAAGTAGATTGGATTGATAAAGATATTCCAACAGCTGATGTAGATTATGAGTTAGATGGAAATAAAAAGTTACTTATTTTATTAGATAATATAAGTGAAGATGTATATTTATTAGACAAAGATAATAATAAAATAAATTATATTGAAGTAAAGGATAAAAAAGTATCAAAAATTTCATATTTAGACTCTTCAAATAATGTGTATAAGATAATTGAAGTAGATGGTGAAGGAGAAATTACAAAAATCACATATAAAAATACAACAGGAAAAGTATCAGCAGTTGATACATATGTAACTATATTAACAAATGGTGAAGTTAGCGATGAAGAGTATTTAGATAGTGATGGAAATAATGTAAATGTAACAGATGAAGAAACAGAAATTTTAAGAAGATTACAACAAGTAAAAACAAATCCACTAGAATATACATTTGATGAAAGTGGAGATTATGAGTTTAAACTTCTTGATAAAGCAAGTAATATAACATATAAAACTATAAAAGTTGATTATCTTGAAAATGGTACTGTTATGGCAAGTGATGTATCTTATGATATTACAAAATTAACAAATAAAGATGTTGTAGCTACTATTAATCCATATATAATTAATAGTGAAGGTAAAAAAATGAATGTGGAAATTACAAACAATAATGCTGTTAATACATATGAATTTGAGGATAATGGGGAATTTACATTTAAATATAAAGATGCTTTAGATACTGAAAATATAGAAGTTAAAGAACATAAAGCAAAGGTTAGTTGGATAGATAAATCTGCTCCAACAGCAAAAATTATATATAATATAGAACAAGTTACAGACCAACCAGTAACAGCAACTTTAATAGATGAGAGTGAAGATATATTAGTTACTAATAATGGTATGAATAGGCAATATACATTTACTAAAAATGGTGATTTTACATTTAATTTTGAAGATGAAGCTGGAAATGAAGGAAAAGCAATAGCAAAAGTTGACTGGATTGAAACAAAACAAGAAAATTTGGGAGATATAAATCAAGATGGTAAAATAACAGCAACAGACCTTTTACTTTTAAAAAGGCATTTAGTAGCAAATAAAAGACAAGAGTGGATTTTAACAGGAGATAAATTTAAGGCAGGAGATATTAATCGAGATAATGAAATAACAGCAACTGATTTATTATTAATAAAAAGACTAGTATTAAAAGAGATGAAAGTGAAATAAGATACTAATTAGGGGAGGAAGAGATGAGATATAATTTAAGAAGTAAAAAAATAATTGGAATAGTATTAATTGCAATATTATTAATTACATCAAATGTGTATGCAGTAACTGATAGTTTTAAAACAACTTTAAGTGTAGATAATTCTCAAGTTAAAAGAGGAGAAAATATTACAGTTACAATTGCATTAAATGATATTCAAATCGAAAGTGGAGAAAAAGGAATTGGTGCCTATACAGCTAATATAGATTTTGATCATTCTGTATTAGAATATGTATCAACAAAAGGGACAGATAAATGGGAAGCACCATTTTATCAAGATGAACAAATAACAGGAAATACTAATGATGCCGAAGTTGTAAAAACACCTCAAAGTATAGGAACAATTACTTTTAAAGTAAAAGATAATGCTAAATTAGGAGAAACCACTATTAAATTGGCTAATTTTTCTGGCTCAATAGTAAGTGCAGATATATCAGCTAATGATAGTTCAGTTAAATTCACAGTAATAGATAATAACACATCAAGTGGAAATGAAAATAATGGAAGTAATGGAAGTACAACTGGAAATGGGGCAGGAAGTGGTAGTACCCAAAATGGCGGAATTAATAATGGTGGAAATAAAATTAATGTAGGTAATACTAATAAGGAAAATGTAAAACAGGGAGTATTACCACAAACAGGAAATGCAAATATAGGAATATCAATATTAATGGTTGTATGTGCTTTAGTTGGAATGGTTTTATTGATTAAGATTAAATTAATTAATAAAAAGATTGATAAAATAAATAATTAGTTAAAGAGAAAATAGAGTTTTATTAGGAAATACAACTTAAAAATATGTAAAGAGATTGAAAATATAAAAAGTTTTCAGTCTCTTTAGTTTTTTGACTAAAATAAAATCAATGCAAATTATAGTTATGAAATGCTTTATTAAATATTAACAAAGAAAAATGTCTATGTTAGAATGAATTGAAGAAGTAAAGAAAGAACTATATAAAACAAAAGAAGGAAAGAGGTAGAAAAATGGGTAAACATGTAAGAAATAAAGGAACATTGGTAACTACAACCATATTCTCTTATGACAAAAAATAAAAATGATTAATAATAAATTTCCCTCCTAAAGATTTAAGTTAAAAAATAAAATTTTCATATATTTGAAAAATGAATTAAAAGAAAGTTATATTGATAATGTTTAAAAGCTGGAAATCAATTAGAGTAGGTTTTTAAAATGAATAATATTAAAAATAGAGAAGAAATTGTATTAAATGAAATAATTCACAAATAATAAATTTAAGAAAGTTGAAAGAATATTTAAAAATAAGCAATTTTGTGTTATACCATAAATAATATGAAAAGAGAGGTGGTTGAAAATGCAACAAGTAACAAGTTTACAACAAATAGAAACATTTATTAATCAAAATGGAGAAATGGTAATTGGAAAAAATAGTAAAAATAATGTAGTAGTAATGAGTATGGAAGAATATAGAACAATATTTTCGATAATGAAACAGTAAAGAAACTTTTAAAATCAAAAGAAGATATTGAAAAAGGTAAAACAAGAAAAGCAACAGAAGTAATAAAGGAGTTAAGAACAAAGTATGGATTCTAAAAATGAACAATTTGAAGTAGAATTTACTGATGAATGTATCAAAGAATGACCGAAATTTATGAGTATATTTCTAATAATCTAAAAGAAGATAATGTAGCCAAAAGATTAATGACCAAAGTAACGAATAAAGTGTTAGATTTAGCAAATTCTCCAGAATTATATATGAAAATTGGAAAAGTTGATAGATTAAAAAGAGAATATCATGGAATGGTAGTAAAAAATTATGTCGTATTATATACAATAGATTTTGAAAAGAAAACAGTATTTATTTCTCGTATGATATATGGAAGAAGAAATTACTTAAATTAATAAAGCAAATAAATAATTACGTTTTGAATTTAGAAATAAGTACAAAATCTTATATTAAAATTTAGAAGCAAAAGGAAATGGTTCTTTTTCTGATTGTTTAATATTAAAAAAACTTATAATACCTAGTAGTGTAACAACAATAGGAACTAACTGTTTTAAGACATCTGATAATTTAAACCTAGAAATAAAGAAAGCAAAAGATTCTATAGGAGGAAAACCATGGGGATTAGCAAAAGGAGATAGGGGTATTACATGGAACCCATAATAAACAAAAATTATTTAGATAAAGTATATCATAGTGAAAATAATAGTTATGAGAAAGTAAAATAGAAGGAGAAATGAAAGAAGAATAAGCAAAGAGTGATTAATCACTCTTTTTGTTTGTAGAAAAATCTAAAACAAATAAATTATTCTATTTTTCCACATGCTATTTTTGTTCCTGAATTACCACTAGGTTGACTTGTGAAATCATCTGGTAAATCATGTATAATAATTACTTTTCCTATGATATCTTTTATTTCAAATTTATTTAATAAAACACTCATATACGCATATCCATTATTTTCGATAATAGGAGGTAAGTCCCCTATGTGGAATGGATGTGGACAGTTATTAGGGTTATAATGAGTTTTAGCATCAGCAAATTCATCTTCTTTGTTTCCAGAACAAGAAGTTCCTGAATGTATATGAAAACCAAAAAATCTTCCAATACAATCTGTACCAGATGTAGGTAATCCATCAATTTTCGCAGTAAGTAATATTCCGTTTTTAGTTTCTTTGAAAGTGACTATACCATGTATTTTAGGATATTTCTTACCACCTTTTATATATGCTTTAGCATTATAAAAAATATTTTTTAACATGTAACCACCACCTGTTAATATCATATTCTAAAAAAAAATAATTGTTAAAAATAAAAATATCACTTGACAAAAAGATACATTATTTGATAAAAATATTATAGTGAATTTGCACGAAATTTGTAAAAAGGAGAAAAAAATGAAACATCTAATTGATATAAAAGATTTATCGGTAAAAGAAATTAATGAATTAATTGAAGTAGCTAAAGATATCATTAATAATAAAGAGAAATATTCTCATAAATGTAATGATAAAAAAATAGCTACTTTATTTTTTGAACCAAGTACAAGAACAAGACTAAGTTTTGAAGCAGCAATGATGGAACTAGGAGGAAATGTAATTGGATTTTCTGAAGCATCATCTAGTTCAGTATCTAAAGGAGAAAGTGTATCAGATACAATAAGAGTGGTGGGGGTATATAGTGATTTAATAGTTATGAGACATCCAAAAGAAGGAGCACCACTTGTTGCATCATTAAAATCAACAGTACCAATTATTAATGCAGGAGATGGAGGACATAACCACCCAACACAAACATTAACAGATTTGTTAACCATACATTGTGAAAAAAATAGACTAGACAATTTGACAATTGGTCTATGTGGAGATTTGAAGTTTGGTAGAACAGTACATTCTTTAATTACAGCAATGTCAAGATATAAAAATATAAAATTTGTTTTAATATCACCAAAAGAGCTTGTTATTCCAGAATATATAAAAAGAGATGTATTAGACAAAAATAATATTGAATACTATGAAACAAATGACATAGAAGAATATATGGATAAATTAGATGTCTTATATATGACTAGAGTTCAAAGAGAAAGATTTTTTAATGAAGATGATTATGTAAGATTAAAAGACTATTATATTTTAAACAAGGAAAAATTAAGAAATGCTAAAGAAGATTTATGTATTATGCATCCATTACCAAGAGTAAATGAAATAGCAACAGATGTAGATGATGATAAAAGAGCTTGTTATTTTAAACAAGCTGAATATGGAAAATATATTAGAATGGCTCTTATTTTAAAATTATTGGAGGTAAAATAGGTATGAATATAGATAGTATAAAAAATGGAATTGTAATAGATCATATCAGAGCTAAAAAAGGTATGGAAATATATGATGCATTAAATCTAGAAAAACTGGATTGTTCGGTTGCAATTATTACAAATGCAAGAAGTAAAAAAATGGGTAAAAAAGATATAATAAAAATAGATAAAGATATGGAAGTAAATATAGATATGATAGGATTTATAGAACCAAATGCTACCATTAATATTGTAAAAGGTGGAAAATTAATAAATAAATATAGTGTAGAACTTCCAGAAAAAATAGTAAATATAGCCAAATGTCAAAATCCAAGATGTATCACTTCAATAGAAAAAGATTTAGACCATATATTTATATTAACAGACAAAGAAAAACAAGTTTATCGTTGTAAATATTGTGAAATGAGTTTGAAATAATTTGAATAAAAAATAAATCTCCTAAATAAAGATATATTAGGGGATTTTTTTATAAAAAAATCTATACAAAATAGCAAATTAGTTATATAATATAAAAAATATTATTCTAAGATTTAAAATTATAATATATAATTAATTATGCTAAAATCGAAGGGATGGATAAATATGAAATTAAAAGAAATGCTAGTAGGATTACAGGGGTTAAAAGTAAAAGGAGATTTAGAATTAGATATAAAAGAGATAGAAAACAATTCTGAAAAAGTAAAAGAAGGATATTTATTTGTTGCAATAACAGGATTTAATTATGATGGACATAAATTTATAGGAGAAGCAATTAAAAATGGTGCAATAGCAGTTATGGTAGAAGAAGGATGCAACTTAAAAGAATTAAAAATACCAGATGAAATAACTATTATTATGGCGAAAAATACAAGAGAAGCATTAGCAATTTGTTCTTCTAACTTTTATGGCAATCCATCTAGAAAATTTAAACTAATAGGAGTAACAGGAACAAAAGGAAAAACAACAACAACTTTTATGATAAGAGAAATATTAGAAAGAGCAGGAAAAAAAGTAGGATTAATAGGAACTATTGCAAATTATGCAGATAAGGAAAAAATAAAAGATAGTGATGTAACAACACCAGAAAGTTTAGAACTACAAAGAGAATTTGTAAAAATGGTAACAGCAGGAGTAGAAATAGTTGTTATGGAAGTATCTTCACAAAGTTTAAAATTACATAGAGTAGATGGTTGTGAATTTGATATAGTAATTTTTACAAACTTTTCTAAAGACCATATAAGTACTAAAGAACATAAAGATATGGAAGATTATTTTAACTCAAAATTAAAATTGTTTGAAATGTGTAAAACAGGTATTGTAAATGTAGATGATTTATATGGAGCTAAAATACCAGGTTTATTTCCAGAAAACAATATAACAACATATGGAATAGATAATTATGCAAATCTTTTAGCAAAAGATATAACAATTACAAATTCTTATGCAGATTTTAAAGCAAAAATAACAGATAAAAATGAAAGGATAAAAACATGTATACCAGGAAGATTCAGTGTATATAATTCATTAGCTGCAATTTGTGTTGCACAAAAATTTGGAGTATCTCCAGAAATAATTAAAGAAGCTTTATTAGAAGTAAGAGTTCCTGGAAGATCAGAAATGGTTAATAACAAAAAAGAATTACCAATTATGATAGATTATGCACACACACCAGAAAGTTTAGAAAGAATATTAAAAGCTGTTAAATGCTATACAAGAGGAAAAGTCATTTGCGTATTTGGATGTGGAGGAGATAGAGATAATACAAAAAGACCAATGATGGGAGAAATAGCAGGAACAGTTGCAGATTTTACTTTTATTACATCTGATAATCCAAGAAGCGAAGATCCAGAAAAAATAACAAGACAAATAGAAGAAGGAATTAAGAAAACAAAAGGAAAATATGAAGTAATAGTAGATAGAACAGAGGCAATAAGAAAAGCAATAAAAATGGCAACAAAAAGAGATATAGTAGTAATAGCTGGTAAAGGACATGAAATATATCAAGAAATAAAAGGTGAAAAAAGACCATATGATGAAAGAATCATTATAAATGATATAATAAATGAATTATCATAAAATACTAAAGCATAAGAAAGGTTTGATATAATGAGAGAAGAAATAAGTATGTTAGTCATAGGATTTGTAACAGCCATTGTATTAAGTATTATAATTATACCAATATTAAAAAAATTAAAAGTAGGGCAAATAGAAAGAGATGAAGGACCACAATCTCATTTAAAAAAGCAAGGAACACCTACTATGGGTGGAATCATAATGATTATAGCAATAATTTTAGTCATAACTGGGGTATATATTTTTCTAAATGTTAATGGTGAAAATGAAACTGCAAATAGACTAATTCCAATGCTGATATTAACAATAGGATTTGGAATAATAGGATTTATAGATGATTTTACAAAATTAACTATGAAAAACACAAAAGGGTTAAAACCTAGTTATAAGATGTTAGGATTACTAGTGGTATCAGTCTTCTATGTAATTTATTTAGTAAATGGATTACATATTGGGACTCAAACATATATTCCAATTTTAAAAATATATATAGATATTCCAGTATATTTATATATACCATTTGCAATTATTGTTATAATATCTACAACAAATGCTGTTAATTTAACAGATGGAATAGATGGACTTTCATCAAGTGTATCTGCAATTATTATTACTTGTCTAACTGTTATAGGAATGATGTCAGGAATGACAGAAATAACAATATTTGGAAGCGCTATAATAGGAATAGTTTTAGGCTTTCTTATGTTTAACTTACATCCCGCAAAAGTATTTATGGGGGACACAGGATCATTATTTTTAGGAGGAGTTATTTCTGCAATGGCTTTATATATAAAAATGCCATTATTATTACTAATTATAGCTCTAATTCCTATACTAGAAACAGTTTCGGTTATTATACAAGTAGCTTATTTTAAAAAGACAGGAAAAAGATTCTTTAAAATGGCACCATTGCATCATCATTTTGAACTATCAGGATGGAAAGAAAACAAAGTAGTCATTATATTTAGTTTAGTCACTTTAATACTAAGTGTTATAGGATTAAAGATAATTTAGGAAGGAAAGAACAATAAAATGACAAAGAAGAAAAAAGGGAAAAGTATATCAAATTTTTTTAATAATCCTTTTGATTTTACATTATTAATTACAATACTATTATTACTTTCAATAGGTTTAGTTATGGTATTATCAGCAAGTTCACCATCTGCTCTTTCTAAAGATGGGGATAGTTATTCTTATTTCTCAAAACAATTATTATTTGCTATCTTAGGAATTGTTGCAATGCTATTTATTTCAAAAATAGATTATAGATTTTATCAAAAATTTTACAAATATGCATGGGTAATTGCATTTGTTTTATTAGCACTTGTATTAGTAGCAGGAAGAACAATTAATGGTGCAAAAAGATGGATCTATATTACAGAAACATTATCTTTTCAACCTTCTGAAATAGTAAAATTATTAATGGTTGTTTTTTATGCAGGAATATTAACAAAAAATAGAGATAAATTAGGCAAATATGGTAGTGGTTTTATTTGGCATATGGTTTTATTAGCACCAATTATAGGGCTATTATTATTAGAACCACATTTTAGTAGTTCAATAGTTATAATAGGTATTTGTTCAATTATGATGATAGTAGCAGGTTGTAAGTTCTGGCATTTTTTGGCAACGGGTAGTGTAGTGGGAATACCAGCTATAATTGCATTGATTATTTTAGAACCATATAGATTACAAAGAGTTGTAACTTTTTTAGATCCATGGAAAGATCCAACAGATACAGGTTGGCAAGTAATACAAAGTTTGTATGCAATAGGTTCACGGTGGATTATTTGGTGCAGGTTTAGGAGAAAGTAAGCAAAAGTTTTTATATATACCAGAACCACACAATGATTTTATTTTTTCAATATTAGGAGAAGAATTAGGATTTATAGGTGTTGTTGCAGTTTTAATCTTATTTGCAATTTTTATTTGGAGAGGTATTTTAATTGCAATGAGAGCACCAGATATGTTTGGAAGCTTATTAGCAGTTGGAATAACAGCTTTGGTTGCAATTCAAGTAATTATAAATGTTGCGGTTGTAACATCATCAATGCCAGCAACAGGTATG
>CANPZA010000018.1 GCA_947588915.1 uncultured Clostridia bacterium | reverse complement strand
AAGAAGAAATTATATGACATCAAAAAACAAGAGAAATAATACAGATAGGTTAGAAATAGTTAAGTATTGTAAATTTTGCAAAAAACGTACAACACATAAAGAAACAAAATAGTGAAAAAGCTATTTTAAGGAGGATATAAAATGGCTAAGAAAGAAGCAAAAAAAGAAAATAATAAAAATAAAAAAAGCTTTTTTAAAGATTTTAAAGCTGAATTAAAAAGAGTAAGTTGGCCAACACCAAAACAATTAATTAATAACACAACAGCAGTAATAACAATAGTAATTATAACAGCAGCAATTGTTTTTGTATTAGACCTAGTATTTGAGACTTTAAATAGAAGTGGAATTGATAAAATTAAAGAAGTAGTTGTAAACAATACATCAACACAACAAGTAACAAATGAAACAACTACTGATAATGAAACAACAGTAGATGTAAACAATACGACAAGTGATGAAACTGATACAACAGAAGATACTAATACAGAAAATAATTAAATGAAAAATAAAAAGGAGGCTGCGTATTAATGTCTCAAAAAGACTATGATAATGTAGCTAGATGGTATGTTGTTCATACATATTCTGGTTATGAAAACAAAGTAAAAGCAGATTTGGAAAAAACAATTAAAAATAGAGAATTAGAAGACTTCTTTTTTGATATTATTGTTCCTATGGAAGAACAAATAGAAATAAAAGATGGAAAAAGAAAAACTAATTTAAGAAAAGTTTTTCCAGGTTATGTATTAATAAAAATGATAGTAACAGAAGAATCTTGGTACATTGTAAGAAATACAAGAGGAGTAACAGGATTCGTAGGTTCTGGAACAGATCCTATTCCATTAACTGATGAAGAAATTAGAAATATGGGATTTGAAGATGTTCCAGTAAATGTAGATTACGAAGTAAATGAACAAGTACAAGTTATGAATGGACCATTTGAAGGCTTCGTAGGTACAGTTCAAGAAATAAATACAGAAAAACATAAAGTTAAAGTTTTAGTATCTATGTTTGGTAGAGAAACGCCAGTAGAACTTGAATTTTCTCAAGTACAAAAAATTAAATAGGGAGGTGCCATAAAAATGGCAGAAAAAGAAATATCAAATATTATCAAATTACAAATAGAAGCAGGAAAAGCATCACCAGCTCCACCAGTTGGTCCAGCATTAGGTTCAAGTGGTGTAAATATTATGCAATTTGTAAAAGAATTCAATGATAGAACTGCAAACCAACCTGGAATGATTATACCAGTAGTAATTACAGTATATAAAGATAAATCATTTGAATTTATTACAAAAGTACCACCTGTTGCAGTATTAATAAAAAAAGCAATTAAAATTCAAAAAGGTTCAGGGGTACCAAATAAAGATAAAGTTGCTAAAATTACTAAAGCACAAGTAAAAGAAATAGCTGAACAAAAAATGCCAGATTTAAATGCAGCAACTATTGAAACAGCTATGAGTATGGTAGAAGGAACTGCTAGATCTATGGGTGTAGTAGTAACAGAGTAAAAAAGGTAATAATTAAAATTATTATAAATTTATTGGGAGAGTGAGTCACTCGTTAACACCAAAGGAGGTAAGTAAAATGAAAGTATCAAAAAGATACGCAGAAAGTGTAAAGCTTATTGATAAAACAAAAGAATATGACATAAAAGAAGCTTTAGAAATTATTGAAAAAATGCCAAAACCAAAATTTGATGAAACTGTTGAATTACATGTTAAATTAGGAGTAGATTCTAAACATGCAGATCAACAAGTTAGAGGTACAGTTGTACTTCCAAATGGTACAGGTAAAACACAAAGAGTATTAGTATTTGCTAAGGGACCAAAAGCAGAAGAAGCTGAAAAAGCAGGAGCTGACTTTGTTGGAGCAGAAGAATTAATACCAAAAATTCAAAATGATAACTGGTTTGATTATGATGTTATAGTTGCAACTCCAGATATGATGGGTGTTGTAGGAAGACTTGGTAAAGTATTAGGACCAAAAGGATTAATGCCAAACCCTAAATCAGGAACAGTTACAATGGATGTAACAAAAGCAATTAATGAAATCAAATCTGGTAAAGTTGAATATCGTTTAGATAAAACAAACATTATTCACTTAGGATTTGGAAAAGTTTCATTTGGAGCAGATAAACTACAAGAAAATTATGAAACTGTAATGAATGCTATCATAAAAGCAAGACCAGCAGCAGCTAAAGGACAATATATTAAAAGTGTATCAATAGCTACAACTATGGGACCAGGAATTTTTATAGACCAAAAATAGTAAATAGAATATTGACCAAAGACAGTAGGCAAAAAGTAAGCCCTACCGAGGTTATAAATAAAAGATAAGTGTATATTATAACACTCTTTTATAGAATCTCGGAGAGGACTATAAAGAGTGTTATTAAATTTTTAGAAAATAAAGAATATTCTAGGAGGTGAAATATAAAAAATGGCAAGTGAAACAATTATTAACCAAAAGAAAGAAGAGGTAAGTAAATTAGCAGAGCAAATGAAAAATGCTAAATTAATACTTCTAACAAATTACAGAGGAATCAATGTAACAGATGATACTACATTAAGAAGAGATTTAAGAAACAGTGGTGCTAAATATAGTATTATTAAAAATAATATTACAAAAAGAGCATTAGCTGAATGTGGATTAGAAGGTTTAGAAGATAAACTTGAAGGACCAACAGCAGTTGTAATAAGTGAAGAAGATTATTTAGAACCATCAAAAGTAATTTATAAATTTAGTAAAGATAATGAATTTTATACAATTAAAGGTGGAATCATTGATGGAAAAGTAATGACAGCAGATGAGATTATAACTTTAGCAAAATTACCATCAAGAGAAACATTATTATCAATGCTTGCTGGTGCATTACTTGGAAATATTTCAAAATTTGCTGTTGCAGTTGAAGAAGTAAGAAAACAAAAAGAATCAGCTAGTACAGAAACAGAAGTTAAAGAAGAAGTAAAAAAGGCTGAGGAAGAAAAAACAGAAACAGCAGTTGAAGAAAAAGCAGAAGAAAAAGAAGTAGTTTCAGAAGAAGCTAAAGCAGAAGAGACAAAGACAGAAGAAGTAAAAGAAGAAGAAAAAACTGTTGAAGAAACAGAATCAGAAACTAAATCTGAAGAAAAAGAATAAAAATAGGATAGTTTGACCTATAAAAAACAAACTAAATAAAAATAGGTGAATATCACCAAATTAGGAGGATTTTAAAATGGAAAAAATAGAAAAATTAATTGAAGAAATCGATAGCTTAACAGTTGTTGAATTATCAGACTTAGTAAAAGCTATTGAAGAAAAATATGGAGTATCTGCTGTAGCAACTGCTGCACCAGTAGCTGGAGGAGCTGTAGCAGGAGCTGAAGCTGAAGAAAAATCATCTTATGATGTAGTTCTAACAGAAGCAGGAGATCAAAAAATTAAAGTTATTAAAGTAGTTAGAGATGCTACAGGATTAGGATTAAAAGAAGCTAAAGACTTAGTAGATGGAGCACCTAAAACAATTAAAGAAGGAGCTTCTAAAGAAGAAGCTGAAGACTTAAAAGCTAAATTTACTGAAGTTGGAGCAGTTGTAGAATTAAAATAAAAAATTATAAAAATAAGAAAACAAGCCATTCTAGGCTTGTTTTTTTATCAAAAAAAGTATATAATATAAAACGAATTTATGAGGAGGAGATGATTAAATGCAAGTAAGTAAAGAAGAAATTTTACACATTGCAAATCTAGCATATTTAAATTTAGAAGAAAGCGAAATTGATAGTTATTTACTAAATTTGCAAGATATTTTAAACTTTGCAAATATTGTAAATAATGCTCCAGTAGAAAACTTAGATATAACTATAGGAGCAAATGAAGCAAAAAATGTATTTAGAAAAGATGAAATAAAAATATTTAAGGATAATGAAGCATTATTACAAAATGCTATAGAAAAAGAACAAAATATGTTTAAAATACCAAAAGTAATTAACTAAGAGGGAGGAAAGTAAATAATGGATATTACTGAATTAACAGTACATGAATTACAAGAAAAATTGAAAAATAAAGAATTAACAATTACTGATATAACAAAAGCATATGTAGACAGAATAAATGAAAAAGAAAAAGATGTACAAGCTTTTGTAACCTTATTAACAGATGAAGCAATAGAAAAAGCAAAAGATATTCAAGAAAAAGTAGAAAAAGGAGAAATAAGTGGAAACTTTTCTGGAATACCAATTGGAATAAAGGATAACATGTGCACAAAAGGAGTAAAAACAACTTGTAGTTCTAAAATGTTAGAAAATTTTGTAGCACCATATTCTGCTACAGTAGTTGAAAAACTAGAAAATGAAAACTTAATAGACTTGGGAAAATTAAATATGGATGAATTTGCTATGGGAGGTTCAACAGAATATTCCTATTTCAAGAAAACAAGAAATCCATGGAATTTAAACAAAGTACCAGGAGGCTCTTCAGGTGGTTCTGCTGCAGCTGTATCAGCTAATCTAGTACCATGGGCATTAGGATCAGACACAGGAGGATCTATTAGACAACCATCTAGTTTTTGCGGAGTAGTAGGCCTAAAACCTACTTACGGTCTAGTTTCCAGATATGGATTAGTAGCATTTGCATCATCATTAGATCAAATAGGACCTATTACAAAAGATGTAGAAGATAATGCAATGTTATTAAATTTAATTGCAGGACATGATGAAAAAGACACGACATCAGTAAATATGCCAAAAGTAGATTATACAAAAGCTTTAAAAAATGATGTAAAAGGTTTAAAAATAGGAGTTCCTAAGGAATTTTTTGGAGAAGGAATAAATGAAGAAGTAAAAGAATGCCTAAAAAAAGCAATAGATAAATATAAGGAATTAGGAGCAGAAATAGAAGAATTTTCACTAGATATAGCTCAATATGCCTTAGCAACTTATTACATTATAGCTTGTGCAGAAGCAAGTTCAAATTTAGGAAGATTTGATGGAATAAGATATACATACAGAACACCTGAATACAAAAGTCTAAAAGAATTATATAAAAAATCAAGAAGTGAAGGATTTGGGCCAGAAGTAAAAAGAAGAATTATACTTGGAACATATGTATTATCTTCAGGATATTATGATGCTTACTATAAAAAAGCACAACAAGTAAGAACATTAGTTATGAATGAATTTAATAAAGGTTTTGAAAAATATGATGTTATACTAACACCAACATCACCAACAGTAGCTTTTGACATTGGTTCAAAATCAAATAATCCATTAGAAATGTATTTAGCAGATATTTGCACAGTTTCTGTAAATATAGCAGGGCTTCCAGCAATATCTATACCAGTTGGAGTAGATAAGGAAAATATGCCAATAGGAATGCAATTAATTGGAAATAAATTCTGTGAAGAAACAATACTAAATGCGGCATACACATTAGAACAAGCAGTTAAATTTAGAGAAAAATACAACCCTCAATTCAAAAAATAATTAATATGAAATAAGGGGTGCTTATGGGAAAACATAATTCTAATTCTAAAAAAACAAATAAATTTCTAATAATTATAATATTAATATTGGTAATTAGTGCAGGAATATTTTTTGCAAGAGACATATTTAATATTGAAAGAAATTATAATGTAGAAACTGCAAATAAAGAAAGTAATATAGAAAATAATAATTCTATTACTCAAAATAGTGATGAAGAAATAAAAAAATATCCAGAAGAATTGTTTTCTAATTATTATGAGCAAGCAGAAGAATTACTTGCTACAATGACATTAGAAGAAAAAGTAGGTCAAATGTTTTTAGCTAGATATCCAGAAAGTGGAGTTATTGAAGAAATTAAATCACAAAATCCAGGAGGATATATATTATTTAGTAGAGATTTTGATAATAAAACAAAAACATCAATGATCGCAGAATTAAATAATTGCCAAGAAAATAGTAAAATAAAATTAGCTTTAGGAGTAGATGAAGAAGGAGGTACAGTTGTAAGAGTAAGCAATCATATAGCATTTAGAAGTACTAAATTCCTATCACCTCAAAGCCTATGGAAACAAGGACAACTACCTTTAATTTTAAAAGATTCAAAAGAAAAATCTGAATTATTAAAAAGTATAGGGCTTAATATGAATTTAACGCCTGTTGCAGATGTACCAACATCTAGCTCTGATTTTATATATAAAAGATCATATGGAAGAGGAGCAGAAAAAACAGCAATTTATGTATCAGAATTAATAAAAACAATGAATGAATCAGGAATGATATCAACAATGAAACATTTTCCTGGATATGGTAATAATGTAGATACACATACAGGTATAGCAATAGATGAAAGACCAATGTCAACATTCGAAACATCTGATTTTCTACCATTTAAATCAGGAATAGAAACAGATGGACCAACGATTTTAGTAAGTCATAATATAGTAAAATGTATGGATGCTGAAAAGCCAGCATCACTATCAGAAAATGTTCATAACATATTAAGAGAAGATTTAGATTTTTCTGGAATAGTTATGACAGATGACTTAGCAATGGATGCTGTAAAAACTTATGTTGAAAATGGACAAGCAGCAGTTCAGGCAGTAATTGCTGGAAACGATATGATTATATCATCAGACTTTGCAAAGCAAAAACAAGAAGTTGTAACAGCAGTAAATAACGGTAAAATTTCACAAGACACAATAGATATTGCTGTAAGAAGAATTTTAGCATGGAAATATGCTTATAAAATTATAGAATAAAATTAGAAAATAGGAGGAAAATAAATGTCAAGAGAAGACTATGAAGTAATAATAGGATTGGAAGTACACAGTGAACTATCAACAAAAACAAAAATATTTTGTTCTTGCCCAACGGAATTTGGAGCAGCACCTAACACACACACTTGCCCAATTTGTATGGCAATGCCAGGAACCCTTCCTGTATTAAATGAAAAAGTTGTTGAATATGCAGTAAAGGCAGGATTAGCAACAAACTGTGAAATATCAAGAGATAGTAAAAATGATAGAAAAAATTATTTCTATCCAGATTTGCCAAAAGCTTATCAAATATCACAATATGATAAACCTTTATGCGAACATGGTTATATAGAAATAGAAACTGATGAAGGAAAAAAGAAAATAGGATTAACTAGAATTCATATTGAAGAAGATGCAGGAAAACTAAACCATGATGAATTTGGAGGAGGAAGCCTAGTTGACTTAAATCGAGCAGGAGTTCCACTAATTGAAATTGTATCAGAACCAGATCTTCGTAGTAGTGAAGAAGCAGAAAAATATTTAAGAAAATTAAAATCAATACTAGAATACATTGAAGTATCAGATTGCAAAATGCAAGAAGGTTCATATCGTGCAGATGTTAATGTTTCTGTTAGAAAAAAAGGAGATACAAAACTTGGTACGCGTACAGAAATGAAAAATATGAATTCATTTAGAAGCATTACAAGAGCTATTGAATATGAAATAGATAGACAAATAGATGTGCTTGAAGAAGGTGGAGTAGTTGAACAAGAAACATTAAGATGGGATGATGTATCTGGAAAGACATTTTCAATGAGAGAAAAAGAAGATGCACAAGATTATAGATATTTTCCAGAACCAGATTTAGTTGCAATCAAGTTATCAGAAGAATATATCCAAAACATAAAAGATAACTTACCAGAATTACCTGAAAGTAGAAAACAAAGATATTTAAATGAATATAAATTATCTGAAAAAGATGCAAATATAATTACATCATCTAAATATCTATCAGATTTATTTGAAAAGGCAACAAAGACATGTAATAATCCAAAAGCTGTAAACAATTGGATAATATCAGATATATCAAGAATCTTAAATGAAACAGAAACAGAACCAATAGAAATACCATTTGATGCACAGCAATTAGGAAAATTAGTCATACTAATTGACAAAGGAACAATAAGTTCAAGTATTGGTAAAAAAGTATTAGTTGAATTATTTGAAAATCCACGAGATCCAGAAGAAATTATCAAAGAAAAAGGATGGATACAAATATCAGATGAAGAAGCAATTAAAGAGATAGTATTAAAAATATTAGAAGCAAATCCACAATCAGTAGCAGATTACAAAGCAGGAAAAGACAGAGCATTAGGATTTTTAGTAGGACAAGCAATGAAAGAAACAAAAGGAAAAGCAAATCCTCAAATGCTAAACAAAATGTTCTTAGAAGAGCTAAAAAGGGATTAAGGGACGTTCTTTAAATCCCTTTTATAGTAAATTGAAGAAATAATATAAAAGTAAGAGAACTTAACAAATTAATGTTAAGTTTTTCTTTTTATATTAATTGTTTTTTAATACTGTCCACAACTAATCCGCAAACAATAAATTCAATTCCAAAAATTATGCTAATTCTAAATAAACTAATACCTATGTAATACATAAAAGGAGATAAAATAGATAAATTGTATGTAATTAAAATTATGGTTGATAATATACAAATTCCAAAACAAAATTTCAAGCCATATCTCATAATTTTAAAAGTTAGTTGATCTAAATTCTTAAAAGTGTCAATTAATTTTTTATACATGTAATCACCCTCAATATATAAAATTATCTGTATATTAATAATAACATTAAATACATGGAAAAACAATGGAAATTGATGGCATAAGATATGTACAAAGTTCAAATAATATGATAAAATATATGTAAAATTAGATACTATTAAAGATTAAGAAGGTATAAAATATGAACATATATATAGAACTAAATAAAATAATAGAATATATAGAAAATAATTTAGAAGAAGATATTGATTATAAAAAATTATCAAAGATGATAGGTGTAAATGAATATACATTTCAAAGAGTATTTTCTTTATTAAGTAACATATCACTATCAGAATATATAAGAAATAGAAGATTATCAAACGCAGGACAAGAATTATCTCTAAAAAATGAAAAAGTAATTGATGTGGCGATAAAATACCAATATGGGAATAGTACAGCTTTTTCAAGGGCTTTTGAAAAGTTTCATGGAATAAAACCAAGTGAAGTAAGAAAAAATCCAGAGAAACTAAAAATGTATACCAAATTACACTTTAATGAGATAAATGAACAAAGTAAAAATATTGAATATAAAATAGTTGAAAAAGAAGAAATGGTTTTATATGGAAAATATAAAATCACAACAAATAAAGAAATAAAAAAAGATGCTCCAATTTTTTTTAAACAGAATGAAAAACAATATGGAGAACCACTATATGGTATGGTAGAATACAAAGAAAAAGAAAGATTAAATGTAAAAGCATATTGGGTATTATATAATCAAAAATTTGAAAAATTGGAAAAGAAAATAATTCCTAAAAGCAGATGGATACTAATAAAAATTAATTCACAAGAAGAAAAAGATATACAGGAAATATCAGATATATTTTATAAAGATTTTTTTCCAAGTTGTAAATATAATTTCAAAGATTTACCAGAATTAGAATATTATCATGATAAAATTACAGATTTTTTAATTCCAATAGAAGATTAAATAAAAAGTGTCTAACTTTTTTGTTTAACTTCGCACAAATAAACTGACTTTTTTTGAAAGAAAAAAGGCAGTTTATTTATGTTACCATATAGTATAATAATAAAAGAGGGATTAAAAATGAAGAAAAATTTATTTGAAATATATCTGACATCTCCATATGTAAAAGATGAAGAATGGCTTAAACTAATATATAAAGTATCAAAAATAAATGGTTTACTAAAAAGTTGGAATCTGTGGATACATATTGAAAACAATTATATAAGATATTTCATAGAAACAAGTAGAATGCTACCACCAATATTAGGAGAATTGGGTGAGTTTTTAATGAAGAAGACAGATATAAAATTAAAAGAAAAAACAAAACTTGGAAAGCCATATATAATTACTAATAGATATAATACATTATTAGACATATATGATAAGCTTGATACAAGAAAACTACAAAAAATAAAAAATGTTAAAATCAGATTTTTTTCATATAAACTTAATAATTATTTATCTACAACTCATTTTTATTTAACAAATCAGCAGGGAGAAATAATAAATAGAAAGGTATTTTGTAATAATGCAATATATAAATTTATAAGTGTTGATTTTGATACACATATCAGATTTTTCTATAAAAAAGAGGAGTCAAGATATCTAGAAACTAAAAAAGTAATAAAATTATTAAACAGTGATAAAGAAAATGCAATATTAAAGGCAAATGTATTTCCATATTTGCAAGAAGAAATGTATTTGAATTTAAAAAATTACGATTTTGCAAAACATTCTATTGTAATCGGAGCAAGTGGAACAGGAAAATCTAAATTAATTTGTTCTATGATAAAAAATTTATCACAAAGTAACAATAACAAATTGAAATATAAGGTTGTAATAATAGATCCACATAGTGCAATTGAAGATGATATTGGAGGATTGGCAGATAGTGATGTAATAGATTTTAAAACGCAAGAAAGTAGCATAAATTTATTTATAAATTCATCTGAAGACATAATTTCATCAACAGAATCAATAATATCTATTTTTAAAAACATTATTGCAGATAAATATAATTCAAAGCTAGAAAGAGTTTTAAGATACAGTATACATTTATTGTTGCAAAATGGAGGATTTAATTTAGTTAATTTAAGAAAATTATTAATAGAAATAGAATATAGAAATCAAGTTATAAGAAGTGTAGAAGATGTTGTACAACCAAATATAATAGAGTTTTTTAGAGTAGATTTTAATGAATTAAAAACTCGGTTCATATCAAGAAGCAATATCTCCTATAATTTCTTTTATAGATGAAATGCAATTATTACCAGCAATTGTAAGTACAGATCAAATAAAAGACATTAAAGAAGAAATTGAACAAAATTTTATTACCATATTATCTTTAGACCAAATGACTTTAGGTTTAAATATCACAAAAACAATAGCTGGTTTTGCTATGCAACAAATTTTACAACTAGTTCAAGCTCATAGTTTTGATGAACACATTATATTAGTAATAGATGAAGTAGCAGTAATTGAAAATCCAATTATAAGCAGATTTTTATCTGAAGCAAGAAAATACAATCTTTCTTTAATTTTAGCTGGACAGTATTTTGAACAGATTAGTGATGAATTGAAAAAAGCAATATTTACAAATGTTATAAATTACTTTATTTTTAGAGTTTCAAAAATGGATGCTATAACTTTAGAAAAAAATATACAGATGGAAGTTGCTGTAAGAAATTCAATTATAATAAGGCTTAAAATATTAACAGAACTAAATGATAGAGAGTGTGTTGTAAGAATTGGTAAAGATGGAAGGATGTTGCCAGGTTTTAAAGCTAAAACAGTTGATTTTGAATCGATTCCACGAAAGAAAAAAGAATACTCGAAAATAAAAATGCAAAAAAAACAAAAAGAAGAAGAAAAGAAAATTTTTAATATAGAAACAAAAAATACATTAAAAGATATAATGTCAAAAACTTCCGCATCACGAAAGAAGGTGAATTTTAAAAATGAATGAGAAACAAACAAAACAAGTATTAAATCAAATTTTTATGGAGATTTTTGGACAAAACTGTTTATTAGATATAGAACAAGTATTATCAGAATTTGCATTTGACATTAAATTACCTAATAAAGTAATAGATGCAGTTGATGGAAAAGACACATGGGCATCATCCATTAATTCAAATAAATATATAAGCCAAACAAATATGAGAAAATATGATGAGTATAAAGGATGGATGAGAATCAAAAAAGAAATAAATTCACTTGATGAAATTATAAAAGCGTGGAATAAAATAAATTATACTACAACAGAAAGAATATATGAAAGCATAAATGTTTCTAAAAGTGATACCATTTATAATTGTGAAAATATATATAGAAGTCAAGATTGTAGAAAATGTAAAAATACAATATTTTCAGATGGATGTGCAAATTCAGAATATATACTTGCATGTCAAAGAAGTTCAGATTTAAATTATTGTATTAAAGTAGATGACTCTGGAAATTGCTCTAATAGCTATGGGGTTATATGCTCTGCTAAAATTAGTAATTCATTTTTTATACAAGATGCGAATTCTTTATATGAGTGTATGTTTTGTTCTCATATCGCTAACCGTAGATATTGTATTGCAAACATGCAATTTGAGAAAGAAGAATATATGGCAATAAAAAAAGAAGTAATTAAATGGATTGTTTCTCAATTTATGAGTAATAATTAATATTATTTACTTTTATTTTAAAAGTTCAAAATATAAAATTATAAAAAATTAATAACTAAGAGGAGTAATATTAAATGAGAATAATAAAACTTGCTAATAAAGATGATATACCTTCTATACTAGAAATTTTGCAACAAAGGTGCAAATGGTTAGAAGAAAACAAAATAGAACAATGGGAAAATGAATCTTATACAGAATTATATAATGCAGACTATTTTATTGAGGTTATGAATATATATAAACTATATGTTGTAAAAGAGTTAAATGAAGTGATAGGTGTTTTTCTATTGAAAGATAAAGATAAGGAATATTGGAAAGATGAAGAAAAAGCATATTATATACATCATTTTGCAACAAAACTTGGTTATCCACGGAATAGGAGAAAAAATATTAAAATTTATAGAAGATTTGGCAAAACAAAATGGAATAAAGTATATAAGATTAGATTGTATAAAAACAAATAAAAAATTAAATGAATACTATAAAAAACATGGTTTTGTAAATAAAGGAAACGGCGAAAAACCATATCCTCATAATTTATATGAAAAGAAGGTTTAATAAAAAAATATTATAAAAAAATCATACAGGATTTAAGTCTGTATGATTTTTTTATAAAAACTATGCATAATCTTTATAGGTGTTTTACACCATTATTTTAGTCTTAAGCCATAGCTGCATTTAATTTTTTTGATAAACTAGATTTTTTTCTAGCAGCTGTATTTTTAACAATAACACCTTTTGTACATGCTTGATCAATTTTTCTAGTAGCTTCAGAAAATAAAACTTTTGCTTCTTCCATATTACCATTAGCTAAAGCTTCTTCAAATTTTTTAACAGCTGATTTATATCCAGATTTTATCATATTATTTCTTAATGTTTTCTTTTCGATGATTTTAACTCTTTTCTTTGCTGATTTAATATTTGGCATTTTTCTTTTAGCACCTCCTCTTAGTCTATAATAAACTATAACATATGCTATTTTACCATATTTTTTTGTAAAAAGCAAGTAAAATTCCAAATAATTATTGTAATAGACTATAATTTATGATATATTGTACAAAGAAGGGAAGTGTATGTAATGATAGCAATAGGAAGTGACCATGGGGGTTATAAATTAAAAGAAGAAATAAAAAAATATTTAGAAGAAAAAAAATTACCTTATAAAGACTTGGGGTGTATGTCAGAAGAAAGTGTTGATTATCCGAATATTGCAAAAGAAGTAGCAAAAGAAGTACAAACAAAAAATTGTGATAGAGGAATATTAATATGTCGTTCTGGAATCGGAATGGCTATTTGTGCAAATAAATTTAGAGGAATAAGATGTACACCATGTCATAACGAATATACAGCAAAATATTCAAAATTACACAATAATAGTAATATTTTAGCAATTGGAGCAGATGATGTAAGTGTAAATGAAGCTATATGTATATTAAGGATGTGGCTTGCAACAGAATATGAAGGTGGAAGACATGAAGAAAGATTAAAGTTAATCGAACAAATAGAAGATGAAAACATGAAATAGGAGGCAAATTTTATGTGGGGAGATATAGCAATTGCTTTTTTAATAGCATTTATAGTAACATTTGCAACAACACCTTATACAATAAAAATAGCAAAAAAAATAGGAGCAGTAAGTGAAGAAAAAGAAGGAAGAAGAGCACATAGAAAGGCAATGCCCAAATTTGGTGGACCAGCAGTAATATTAGGAACATTAATAGCAGTAATTTATCTATTGACTGTAATGAATTTAGAGCATAAAATAAATTTATTTGGTGAAGAACAATATGCCACAAAATTAATAGGGATGTTTTTAGGAGTTGTAGTAATAACAATTACATGTGTAATAGATGATATTATTGGAATAAAACCAGTAGTTAAATTAGCTGGACAACTTTTAGCAGCATTAATTGTAGTAGGTTTTGGTGTTAGAATTGATGAAATAATGCCATCATTTTTAACAACTTATGAATTACAAGAAGCTTTTTCTGTTATATTGACAATTGGATGGATTGTTGGAGTAACAAATGCAATTAATTTAATAGATGGATTAGATGGATTATCTGCAGGAATTTCTGTAATATCTGCTATTTCTCTATTAATTATATTTGTTTTAAATGGTTCACCAATTATTTCAATCATATTAATTACTGCTATTTCAGGAGCTTTGGTTGGATTTTTACCATTTAACTTTGCACCTGCCAAAACATTTATAGGTGATACAGGTTCTAACTTTTTAGGTTTTTCACTATCAATTATATCAATACTAGGAGTAGCAAAAACTTATACAGCAGCAGTTATTGTATTACCATTATTAGTATTAGGATTACCAATATTTGATACACTTTGGGCTATTGCTAGAAGACTAATTAAAGGTAAATCAATAAAAGCAATATTTAAAGCTGATAAAGGACATTTACATCATTTAATTGTAGCAAGAGGATTTAGCCAAAAACAAGCAGTAATAATTTTATATGGGATTTCAGCAACATTTGGATTATTTGCAATAATAGTATTAGAAAGTGGAATATGGAAAGCACTATCTTTCTTGCTTATGGTAATTGTTGCATTAGGTTTAGGATATAAAAATTTTCAATCAGATAAAACCGAATCAAGACAATATGAATGTATAAGTTGTAAATATATTTATAATCCAAAATCTCGGAAATGAAAAAGCAGGAATAAAACCTGGAACAACATTTGAAGATTTACCAGACACATGGGTATGTCCTGTATGTGGAGAAGGAAAAGATATGTTTCAAATACACTAATAAAGAGGAGAGACAAATATGCAAGACAAAATCGTAAAATTTTTAGCATATGATGGAAGGATATCAGTCATATGTGCTGATACTACTAATTTAGTAGAACATGCAAGAAAAATACATGATTTGAGCCCAGTAGTTACAGTAGCATTTGGAAGACTACTTACAATGGCAACTATTATGGGCACTGAAATGAAAAATAAGAAAGATAAATTAACTATACAAATAAAAGGGAATGGACCAATTGGAATGATGCTTGCTACTGTAAATAATCTTCCAAAAGTAAAAGGCTATGTAGAAAATCCTCAAGTAGATATCCCTTTAAATGAGTTTGGTAATTTGGATGTAGGAAGAGCTGTAGGATCTGAAGGATATATTAATGTCATAAAGGATATTAGATTAAAAGAACCATATATAGGAATTTCACCATTAACCTCTGGAGAAATTGCAGATGACTTTGCAAATTATTTTGTAAATTCAGAACAAAGAAATTCAGCAGTTGCATTAGGTGTATTAGTAAATAAAGAAGGTGTACTTAAATCAGGAGGGTACTTAATAAATCCAATGCCAGATGCTAAAGAAGAAGAGATATCTAAAGTAGAGCAAGCAATATTTAAATCAGGTTCTATGTCAAAAATGTTAAATGAAAAAATATCTTTAGAAGAAATAGCAAAAAGAGTAACTGGAGATAAACATGTTAAAATCATAGAAGAAAATATAATGCCAATATATGAATGTGATTGCTCAAAAGAACATATGAAAGATGCATTAATAAGTATAGGAAAAGAAGAAATAAAACAAATAATAGAAGAAGATGGAAAAGCAGAAATAGTATGTCAGTTTTGTAATAAAAAATATGATTTCTCAAAAGAGGAATTAGAAAACATAATAAAATAGGAGGACTATATGAAAGTAACATTTTATTCTAATTTTCTAACACATCATCAATTACCTTTTTGCTTAGAAATGCAAAAAAGATTAGGTGATGATTTTAAATTTGTATCTACTGTAAAAATATTTCAATGGAGATTAGACTTAGGATTTGAAGACTTGGATAATAAATATAATTTTGTTGTAAAAGCATATGAAAATAAAGAAGAATATAACAAAGCACTAAAACTGGCAATAGAAAGTGATGTTGTTATCATTGGCTCTACAACAGATGATTTAATTAAAGAAAGATTAGAACAAGATAAAATAACATTTAGATATAGAGCAAGAATATTTCAGTTTTTAGATGGATTTTTTAAAACAGTATTTAATAAAGAAAAAATGAAGTTATTTTATGATAGGCACATCAAATATAGAAATAATAAAAATTTATATTTATTATGTGCTAATGCATATGGAGTAAATGATTTTAATTTATTTAGACTATATCAAGGAAAAATATACAAATGGGGTTATTTTCCAGAAATAAATCATTATAATATAGAAGAATTAATAAAACAGAAAGAAAGTAATCAAAAAATAGAAATTATTTGGGTAGCTAGATTTATAAAATGGAAACATCCAGAAATAGTTATAAAATTAGCCAAAAATCTAAAGAAACAAGGTTATCAATTTGAAATTAAAATGCTAGGAACAGGAGAACTTGAAGATAAAATTAAAAATTCAATAAAAAAAGAGAAATTAGAAGATGTAGTAAAAGTAGTAGGCAAAGTTCCAAGTAATAATGTAAAAGATTATATGGAAAAATCTAATATTTTTATATTCACAAGTAGTAGACAAGAAGGTTGGGGAGTTGTAGTAAATGAGGCGATGAATACAGGTTGTAGCGTAGTTGCTAATAGAAGGATTGGTTCTATTCCATTCTTAATTGAACATAATAAAACAGGAATGGCATATAATTCATATAAAGAGCTAGAAAAATATGTAAAGGAATTAATAACTAATAAGGAACTAAGATGTAGATTATCAAAAAATGCTTATGAATTTATATCAACTAAGTGGACCAGTCAAGTAGCAGTAGAAAATCTACTTAAATTATTTGAATCAATTATAAACAATAACGAAATATCAATAGAAGATGGACCTGCAAGTAAGGCTAAAAACTATAAATGGCGATAATAAAACAATAAATCTTATTGACAAAGAAGGAAAATAATTTTATAATTTAAAAAATAAAAAAGGAGTATGAAAAATGGAAGATAAAGTTTTAATTTTTGGACATAAAAATCCAGATACAGATTCAATATGTTCAAGTATTGTATTAGCAAATCTAGAAAGTAAGATGGGAACAAATGCAGAAGCGGTAAGATTAGGAGAAATAAATAAAGAAACCGAATATGCATTAAAGTATTTTGGGATAGAAAAACCAAGATTAATAGAAAGTGTAGAAGAAAACCAACAAGTTATTTTAGTTGATCACAATGAATTTGGTCAAAGTGTAAACAAAATAGAAAATGCTAAAATTATGAAAGTATTAGACCACCATAGAATAGCGGACTTTGAAACATCTGAGCCAATATTTTATTATGCAAAACCAGTTGGGTGTACAGCAACAATATTATATGAAATAGCAACATCAAACGAGATGGAAATAGATAAAAAAATGGCAGGATTGATGATGAGTGCAATAATTTCAGATACATTACTATTTAAGTCACCAACATGTACAATATTAGATGAGAAAGCTGCAAGACAATTAGCTAAAATTGCAGATATAGATATAGAAGAATATGGATTAAATATGTTAAAAGCAGGAACAGATTTGGAAAATTATACACCAGAACAATTAATTAATTTAGATGCAAAAAGTTTAAGTAAAGATGAAATTAAATATGTTATAGCTCAAGTAAATACAGTAAGCATTGAAGATGTATTAAAAAGAGAAAATGATTTAAAACTTGCAATTAATAACGAAATTAATGAAAAAGGATTAGATTTATTTGTTTTTGCTATAACAGATATATTAAATAGCAATTCAGAAATTATAGCTCTTGGAAAAAAAGCAGATGTTATAAAATTAGCATTTGGAAAAGAATTAGAAAATGATAAGGCACTATTAGAAGGAGTTGTATCTAGAAAAAAACAACTATTGCCTAATATAGAGAAGAATATATAGGAAAGGGAAAAAGGGACGTTCTTAAAATCCCTTTTTTATATTTTTAAAAGAGGGATTTTAAGAACGTCCCTTTTTCCCTAAATTTTTCTAAAAGTATTGAATATTTTAGTAATTAAATCTATAATAGATAAGTAAAATGAATTATAGGAAATAAATTTCGAGGAGTGATAAAATGTCAAAAGAAGAGGTGAAAGAAAAAGTAAGTAAAAAAGAAACTTTTATGCAAGGAGTTATTACTTTAGTATTTTCACAAGTGCTAATTAAATTGTTAGGTTTAATATATGTTTTATATCTAACTAATAGGGAAGGATTTGGAGATAAGGGAAATGGAATAGTTGCAGCTGGATATCAAATTTATGCAATGTTACTTACAATTTCTTCAATAGGTGTTCCAAATGCAATTTCTAAATTGGTTTCAGAAAGAATTGCAGTTCGGAGACCATAAAGGTGGACATAGGATATTTAAAATTGCTTTTGCTACATTTGCAATGATTGGATTAATAGGAAGTTTAATGTTATTTTTTGGTGCGAATATGATTGCAAATTATTGGCTTCAAATACCAGAAGCAGAGATGACATTAGTTGCTCTATCACCTGCAATATTTTTTGTAGCTATATCATCAGTTATGAGAGGATATTTCAATGCGAGACAAAATATTAAGGCAACAGCTAGATCTCAAACTATAGAACAAGTATTTAAAACTGCACTTACAATTATTCTAGTAGAAATAGTTGCAATTATTTCAAATGTATCAACTGAGTGGATGGCAGGAGGGGCAACACTTGCTACAACACTTGCAACATTTGCAGGTTTTGGATACTTATATTTATATTATAAAACCAGAAGAAAAGAAATAGCAAATGAAATTAAACAAACTGTAAATTACAAATATGAAAGAGTAAAAACAATAATAAAGAAAATATTGATG
>CANPZA010000017.1 GCA_947588915.1 uncultured Clostridia bacterium | reverse complement strand
ATAATAACAAGTAAAACTAATAAAAACCACATAAAATTTTCCTCCTTTAATTTTATTTATATAAAATAAATTTAAAAAACTATTTTTTAATAGGCGATACAATTAATTTAACACCTTTTATATCATTAATCTTTACTTCAGTATTTTGTGAAATATTTACATCATCTAATCCTATTGCGGACCAGATTTCCCCATTTACCTTAACTTGACCAGTTCCATTAATAGAATTTATATCTTGAGTAACTATTGCATTTTTTCCAACCAAAGAAAATGCATTAGTTTTAATAGAATTTTCAATATGTACAAATTTTTTAACAAATGGTTTAGTTGCAAAGATTAAAATTGTAGAAGAAATAATAAACACAGCAGTTTGGATAATTATATTATCAATAAAAATACTAACAACCATAGCAATTAAAGCTCCAATTGAAAACCAAAATACTAAAAATCCAGTTGTTATAATCTCAATTATTAAACAAATACCAGAAATAATTAACCAAATTTGCCACATGTAAAATTCCTCCTTAAATACCAACTATTACAATTATATCACATATTAATAAAAAAATAAAGAGATTTATGTAAATTTTAAAAACATATATAAATAATTCACAAAGAATTTACAAAAAAATTAGCAGAAGGTATTGACAAGTGCTAAAAATGGATATAATATATATAAGAATTAGCAATCTAAGTAAAGGAGTGCTAAAAGAGGTGAAAAAATTGTTAGATGATAGAAAAAAGAAGGTCTTACAGGCAATAGTAGAAGAATACATCAATACAGCAGAGCCAGTAAGCTCAAATAGTTTAACAAATAATTATGGACTAAATTTTAGTAGTGCAACAATTAGAAACGAAATGGCAGAATTAGAAAAAATAGGACTTCTTGACAAAACACATACTTCAAGTGGAAGAATACCATCTGCAAAAGGATATAGATATTACGTAGATGAATTAATCAATGACCAAAATATTAGCTTAGAAGAAATTAAATATATAAGTTCTAAATTGGAAACAAAGGTAAATGAAATAGAAGACTTAACAAAAATTACAGCAAATACAATTTCAGAAGTAACACATTATACAACTGTTTCAATTGGCCCAAAAACAACGAGCCAATTAATCGAAGAAATAAAATTTGTTTTGTTAGGTACTAGAATGATGATGGCAGTGATTGTAACAGATACAGGTTTAATAAAAGAAACAATTATTAAGTTTGATGAAGATGTCAATGAAAAACAAGTAGAAACAATGAATTATATGTTTAATAATAAACTAAAAGGGCAGTCTATTGAAACAATAGATAGACCATTAGAAGAATATTTATATGATGAAATGACATATAGCGTAAATGTTATAAAGCCAGTTATAGAACAAATAAAAAAAGTATTAGAAGAAGACAAAATTTATTTAGAAGGAACGAATAAGTCATTTGACTTACCAGAATTTAATAGCTTAGAAGTAGCTAAAAACTTTGTTAATATTCTAGACACGAAAGAATTAGTAACAGATATGTTAAATACAGGATTTGCAGAGGATATTAATGTTTATATAGGTGAAGAAAATGAAAAAGAACAATTAAAAGATTTTAGTGTTGTTACTTTCAGGCATAAAGTAAATGGAAAAGATTTAGGAACAATAGGAATTATAGGTCCTAAAAGGATGGATTATTCTAAAGTTATTTCTGTTATGAAATATATTAGTAAAAAACTAGATGATAATAAGAATTGAAAGAGGTGTATCAAATGGAAAAAGAAGAAAATAAAAAAAATGAAAACAACAATAAAGAGGAATTAGATAAAAAAGAAGAAAAGAAAGAAAAAGAAAATAAAGAAAAAGAAGTAGTACCAAAACAAGATTATGATGAATTAGATGATAGGTATAAAAGAATACTAGCAGAATTTGAAAATTTCAAAAAAAGAAGTAGCAAAGAAAGAGAAGGATTATATAATTCAATTCTTTCAGATGTAGTAGAATCTATACTTCCTATATTAGATAACTTAGAAAATGCAGTAAAAGCAGAGACTCAAGATGAAGAATATAAAAAGGGTATAGAACTCGTATTAAAACAATTTAAAGATGTACTTTTATCTAAAGGTGTGGAAGAAATAAAAACAGTGCGGAGAAACTTTTGATCCAGAACTTCATGAAGCTGTGAGCAGTATTCAAGATGAAAATCTTGGAGAAAAAGAGATAGCACAAGAATATAGAAAAGGATATAAGATAGGAAATCGTGTAATTAGACACTCTATGGTAGTAGTTGCAAATTAAATAAAGTAAAAATTTGTATTTTTATATATAATAATAGCAATTAATTTATAAAATTCATCTTTATAAAAATGGAGAAAAATAAAATTATGAAAAAAGAAATTGAAAGAAAATATGATATAAAATACATACCAGAAAATATAAAAATCGATACAATACAGGAAATAGAGCAAATGTTTATTTACAAAGATGAAAATACAGTAATAAGAATAAGAAAAATACAAACAAAATTAAAAAATAAAAAAACTATAATAGAATATATTTACACAGTAAAAACAAAAGGTGATATACAATATGATAAAAATCAATTAATAGCAAATAAATATGAAATTGAAAATAATATAACAAAAGAACTTTATGAAAAATTAGCACTCAAAAGAATAAGTAATATAATCAATAAAACAAGAGTTATAATTCCAATTCAAAATGAACTTAAAGTTGAAATAGATATATATTATGATTATTTACAGGGATTCTTAACAGCAGAAGTTGAATTCCCAAATGAAGAAGATGCTAATAATTTTAAAAAACCAAATTGGATAGGGAAAGAAATAGGATACAAGCAATTTTCTAATAGGAAACTTGCTGAGATGACAGAAGAACAATTTAAAAGTATAGTTTCAGAAGAAGTACTAAATAGAAATAAAATTATAATAAACCAATTAAATGAATATATTAAAAATTGTTATTAAACTTATACAGATTTAGTATAAATCTTGTATATGTAATATAGATTTTAAATTATTAAAATATTAAAGGGAGGAATTTTAAAATGGGAAAAATCATAGGAATTGATTTAGGAACAACAAACTCATGTGTAGCAGTAATGGAGGGTGGAGAAGCAGTTGTAATACCAAATGCAGAAGGTAATAGAACAACTCCATCAGTAGTTGCATTTTCAAAAAATGGAGAAAGATTAGTAGGACAAATTGCAAAACGTCAAGCAGTTACAAACCCAGACAATACTGTTATATCAATCAAAAGAAAAATGGGAACAAATGATAAAGTTAATATAGAAGGTGACAAATTTTCACCACAAGAAATTTCAGCAATGATATTACAAAAATTAAAAGCAGATGCAGAAAATTATTTAGGACAAAAAGTAACACAAGCTGTTATTACAGTTCCAGCATATTTTAGTGATAGTCAAAGACAAGCAACAAAAGATGCAGGAAAAATAGCAGGACTTGAAGTATTAAGAATAATAAATGAGCCAACAGCAGCAGCACTTGCATATGGAATGGACAAAGAACAAGAACAAAAAATATTAATTTACGATTTAGGAGGAGGAACATTTGATGTATCAATCCTAGATATTGGAGATGGAGTATTTGAGGTTTTAGCTACAAATGGTAATACACATTTAGGTGGAGATGACTTTGACCAAAAAATAATTGATTACCTAGTAGATGAATTCAAAAAATCAAATGGAATTGATTTAAAACAAGATAAAATGGCAATGCAAAGATTAAAAGAAGCAGCAGAAAAAGCAAAAATTGAGCTATCTGGTGTTCAACAAACACAAATTAATTTACCATTTATTACAGCTGATTCAACAGGACCAAAACATTTAGATGTTACTTTAACAAGAGCTAAATTTGAAGAATTAATTGGAGATTTAGTAGAAGCAACAGCAGGACCTGTTAATCAAGCTTTAAAAGATGCTGGATTAACACCAAACGATATTCATAAAGTATTATTAGTAGGTGGTTCTACAAGAGTACCAATGGTACAAGAAGCTGTAAAGAAAATTACAGGAAAAGAAGCTGACAAAGGAATAAATCCAGATGAATGTGTTGCAATTGGTGCAGCAATTCAAGGTGGTGTTTTATCAGGAGATGTTAAAGACTTAGTATTATTAGATGTTACACCTTTATCACTTGGAATTGAAACATATGGAGGAGTATTTACAAAATTAATTGAAAGAAATACAACAATACCAACTAAAAAATCACAAATATTCTCAACAGCAGCAGATGGTCAAACATCAGTAGAAGTACATGTATTACAAGGTGAAAGAGAAATGGCAGCATATAATAAAACACTTGGAAGATTCCAACTAACAGGAATACCAGCAGCACCAAGAGGAGTACCACAAATAGAAGTAACATTTGATATAGATGCAAATGGTATAGTTCATGTTTCTGCTAAAGATATGGCAACAGGAAATAGTCAAAATGTTTCTATTACAGCATCAACAAACCTTACTGATGAAGATATAGACAAAGCTGTTAAAGATGCAGAAGCACATGCAGAAGAAGACAGAAAAAAGAAAGAAGAAATTGAAGTTAAGAACAATGCAGAGAGCCTATTATATAATAGTGAAAAGACATTAAAAGATTTAGGAGACAAAATTAGTGGAGAAGAAAAAGCAAAAGTTGAAGCAGAAATTGAAAATACTAAAAAAGCTATAGAAACAAATAATACAGAAAATATCAAAGAAGCCACAGAAAAATTAACAAAAGTATTCTATGATATGTCTGAAAAATTATACAAAGCAGCAAATCCAAACGGAACAGCAGGAGCAGAAACAACAGGAGCTGATGCAAGTCAAGAATCAACAGAAGGACCAAAAACAGATGAAAATGGAAATGTATATGATGCAGACTATAAAGTAGAAGATGAAGACAATAAATAATAAAAGAGGGATTAGGGGACGTTCCTTAAATCCCTTTTTTTAAGATAATAAAAGTGAGTATAATAAAAAGACATTTTAATGGGAGGAACAAATGGCAGGGAAAAAAGATTATTATGAGGTATTAGGTGTAAATAAAAATGCAACAGATGATGAACTTAAAAAAGCTTATCGTAAGCTTGCAAAAAAATATCATCCAGATGCTAATCCAGATAATAAAAAAGAAGCAGAAGCTAAGTTTAAAGAAGTAAATGAAGCCTATGAAACACTATCAGATCCACAAAAAAGAAGAATGTATGATCAATTTGGACCAGATGGACCTCAAGGATTTGGAGGTCAAGGACCTTTTGGTGGACAGGGGGGATATTATTCCTATTCTAGTTCAGGATTTGATGGATTTAGTGATTTTGGAGATTTAGGAGATATCTTTTCTTCATTTTTCGGAGGAGGATTCGGTGGAAGAAACTCAAGAAGGCAAAATGGACCAAGAAAAGGTGCTGATTTAAATTTAGGAATTGAAATAACTTTTGAACAAGCCTTCTTAGGTGTAGAAAAAGAAATTACTATTACAAGAAATGATACTTGTGATACATGTCATGGGACAGGAGCAAAACCGGGTACATCAGTTACTAAATGTACAGTATGTAATGGTACTCGGTCAAGTAACACAAGTTCAAAATACTATTCTTCGGTCAAATGCAAACAAGAAGAACTTGTACAAACTGTCATGGAACAGGAGAAGTAATTAAAGAACCATGTGAGGTTTGTCACGGAAAAGGAAAAGTAAGAAAACAACCTAAAATAAAAGTAAAAATACCAGCAGGTATTGATAATAATCAAACAGTAGTATTAAGAGGAGAAGGAGAACCAGGTGAAAAAGGAGGAGCAAAAGGAGATTTATATATTACTGTAAAGATAAAAAAACACAGTATTTATACGAGAAAAGGAAATCAGGTTTTATGTGATATACCAATTACTATTACTCAAGCAACATTGGGAGCCGAAATAGAAATTCCAATGGTAGATGGTTCAAAAGAAAATTATAAAATCCCAGATGGTACACAGACAGGTACAAAGTTTACTATTAGAAACAAGGGATTTAAATCTATAAATTCTAGTAGTGTAGGAGATTTTATCTTTACTGTAATAGTTCAAACTCCAAGAAGATTAACTAAAGAGCAAAGAGAACTGTTAACTCAACTTGCTAAAACCATGAATGAACAACCACCTGTTAAAAAAAGAGGATTTTTTGGATAAAGTAATAAGAAAAGCAAAGTCTGGTGATAGATTTTGCTTTTTTAGATTACAAACTTGAGTTATAAGATGTATTATGATAAAATAAGAAAAAAGTTAAAGGGAAAAAAATGAAAAAAATAAAAATATCAATCACTATCTTATTTATTTTTTTAATATTTCTATTAATAGGAATAAGCTATTATGTATTAGGAGATATAGAAAGTAAAGTACCAAAAGAAATAAGTAAAACAAGTAAAATTGAAGAATATGAGTTTATGAATAGGAAAATATTTATTATTAAACCAATAAATAAGATAGAAAATGAAAAAGTAATATTATATTTTCATGGTGGATCATATATGGCAGGAGCAACTCTATCACATTGGGAATTCTTAAGTAATTTGGCAAATGACACATCTTCAACTATAATTATGCCAGATTATCCACTTGGACCAAAACATAATTATGAAGATGTTTATAAAATGGTAGAGCCATTTTATAACAAATTGATAGAAAGAGTAAGTACAAAAGATTTAGTTATAATGGGAGATTCAGCAGGGGGAGGATTAGCATTAGCATTAGAAGAAAAAATTGGTAAAGAAAATGTATCAATGCCATCTAAAACTATTTTAATATCTCCATGGTTAGATGTAAGATTAGAAAATCCAAAGATAAAAGAATATGAAAATAAAGACAAAATTTTAAATAAGGAAACTTTGAAATTGGCAGGAATAGCATATAGCAAAGAAGACTTAGATAATAACTATTTGGTAAATCCAATAGATGGAGATTTATCAAAACTAGAAAATGTAGTAATTTTAATCGGAACAAATGATATATTAAATCCAGATGTGAAATTATTAAAAGAAAAAGCACAAATGCAAGGAGTACGGAGAAGACATACAAATAAAAGAATATGAAGGAGCATCACATATTTGGATAATCGAAAAAAATGATGATGAAAACTTGGTGCAACAAGGTTACCAAGAAATATTAAGTTTGATAGGGGTAAGGTAAGAATGGGACAGGCACCACTTTACCCAAAAGGGTAAAGTGGTGCCTGTCCCATTCTTACCTCAGAAAGGATCTTGATAATTGTAATGAAAGAAAATGAAAGCAAGTTATATTGGAGAAAGTTAGATAATACTGCAAAATTGTTTCCAATTTCTAATGGAAAAAAATATAGTACAGTATTTAGATTATCCGCTGTTTTAAAACAACAGATAAAACCTGAAATATTACAAAAAGCAGTAGAAATAACATTAGAAAAATATGAATCATTTAAAGTTAGAATGAAACCAGGCTTTTTCTGGTATTATTTAGAACATAATACCAAAAGTCCAATTATAGAAGAAGAAACTGACTATCCTTGTAAATACATAGATAGTAGAAATAATAATGGATATTTATTTAAGGTTACATATTTTGAAAATAAAATTAATATAGATATATTTCACTCTTTAACAGATGGAAACAATGGAACGATATTTTTTAAAGAAATTGTCTATAATTATTTAGAATTATCTTATCCTAATATTTTAAGTGAAGAACAAAGAACTATAAAAAAAATAGAATATAATACAGAAGATAGTTATATAAAAAACTATGATAAGAAAGCGAAATCAAATGCATCTGGCAAAAAGGCATATATATTAAAAGGAAAAAAGTTGAAGTTAGGGGCAGTAAGTACAATACATGAAATAATAGATTTAGAACAATTAAAAGTAGAAACTAAAAAACAAGATGCAACGATAACACAATATTTAACAGCAGTTCTAATATATTCAATTTATCAAGAAAATTATATAAGATATAAGGGGAAAAAACCAGTAAAAATATGTATACCAGTTAATTTAAAAAAATACTTTCCCTCAAAAACAATGTCAAATTTCTTTTCTTATTTAACAGTTGAAGCAGAGCTAAAAAAAGATAACTTAGATACTTTTGAAAAAATATTAGATTTTGTAAAAAAAGATTTTAATAAAAAACTAACACAAGAAGAAATAACAAAAACCATGTCAACTAATGTTAAAATTGGAAATAACCCATTTATAAAAGCAATACCATTATTTATAAAAAAACCATTGGTAAGACTAGGTTATACCGAGATTAGAAAATATACAACAACAACTTTCTCTAACATAGGAAGGATTGGTATTATTGGAAAATATCAAGATTATATAGATTATTTCTTAATATTAATTGCACCTGAACAAGTAGAAAAAATTAAATGTTCTAGTTGTACTTTTGAAAATAAAATGGTATTTACATTTACATCAATTATGCAAAATAATAATATTGAAAAGAGATTTTATGAATTCTTAAAAGAAAAAGGAATTAAAATAAAAATAGAAAGTAATGGTGTTTTAGATGATATATCCTAAAAAAATCAAAGCTAAAAAAACAGACAAAATTATAAAAATATTAATATATACATCTATCTTACTTGCAATTATTTTGGTAATTATTAATAAATATACAACTCCTACAATTCCATGGGCAGCTTTAGCAAATGCAGGCATAATATATACATGGATTACAGTTATTTATTCTATTAAAAGAAATACAAATATTGCGGGTCATGTGTTAATACAGGTGTTGACAATTTCAATTTTAATGGCTTATATTGACTATAAAACAGGATGGAAAGCTTGGTCTATAAATATTGCAATACCAATTATGATTATGATTGCTAATGTCACAATGCTAGTACTTACAATTGTAAGTTATAAAAAGTATATTAAATATGCAATTTATCAGTTAATAATTGTGATTTTTAGTATGTTGCCTATTATTTTATTGAGTGAACATATTTTAGAAAATAGAATATTAAGCATTGTGGCAAGTAGTGTTTGCCTTATAAATTTTATACTTTGCTTAAGTTTATGTACTAAAGATATTAAAGAGGCAATTATAAGGAAATTTCATGTTTAGTTAGGAGAATATAATGTCTAATCTAATAGAAAAAAGTTTAATTATAAGAAAAGAAACTATATATGATAAAATTAGAAAAAGTCTTTTTTCTTTAGTCTATGGAAAAGATTATCAAATGATACAAAGATTAGAACAATTAGTTATGCCTAAAAGACCACATGGAAAAATAATAATTCCAAAAGAAATAGGAAGAGGAAATTAAATGAAAAATATAAAGGATTATGATTTAGAAGAATTAAAAAATGAATTAAAAAATTTTGGTGAAAAACCATATAGAGCAGAACAAATATTTAAATGGTTATATTGTGAAAAGGTAGAATCATTTGATGAAATGACAAACCTCTCATTAGATTTGAGAAATAAACTAAAAGAAAATTATACTATATGTAATTTTAATATATTAAAAAAGCAAGAATCAAAAGATGGAACAATAAAATATTTATTTGATGTATTAGATAAAAATGCGATAGAAACAGTTTTAATGAGATATCATCATGGAAATACATTGTGTGTATCATCACAAATAGGTTGTAAAATGGGATGTAAATTTTGTGCTTCAACAGGTATTAAATTTATAAGGAATTTAAGCTCTGGAGAAATTGTAGAACAAATTATAAAAGTGGAACAGGAGACTAAAGAAAAAATTTCAAATGTTGTTTTTATGGGAATAGGAGAGCCATTAGATAATTATGATAATGTAGTAAATAGTATAAGAATAATAAATAATCAAAAAGGATTAAATATAGGTGCAAGACATATCAGTATTTCAACAAGTGGAATAGTTCCTAAAATATATAAGCTAGCTGAAGAAAATATACAATGTACTCTTTCGATTTCATTACATGCAACGAATAATCAAAAAAGAAGCAGTATGATGCCAATAAATGATGTTTATAAAATAGAAGAATTATTACAAGCATGTAAAGATTATATATCAAAAACAAATAGAAGAATATCTTTTGAATATGCATTAGCCAAAGATAATAATGATAATTTAGAAGATGCACAAGAATTAGTAAAGTTATTAAAAGGGATGCTTTGCCATGTGAATTTGATTCCAATTAATAAAATAGAAAATGGAAATTTTATTAAAAGTTCTAATGAAAATATTATAAGATTTAGAGACTATTTGAATAATCATGGAATAGTAGCAACGATTCGTAGAGAATTAGGATCAGACATTGATGCTGCGTGTCGGTCAATTGAGAAGAAAAAATTTATAAAATAAATTCACTTTTATTTATATTAAAAATATTGTAAAAGATATACTGAAATGATATACTAATAAAAATAAAATATAATTTACTATTATATGTAGAGGGGAATAGAAAAAATGATTGATATACATTCACATATATTACCAAACATAGATGATGGGGCAAGAAATATAGATGAAACAATGAAATTATTAAAAGAAGCTATGTCAGTTGGCTTTAAGGATATTGTTTCTACATCACATTATATGGAAGGCTATTATGAAACAGCGATTCCAGAAAGAAAAATATTAATGGAAGCCATATATCAAAAATTTCCAGAATATAATATGGATATTAACCTATATTTAGGAAATGAAGTATACTTATCTAATAATATAATGAATCTATTAGAAAATAGAAAAGTTTCAAGTATAAATGATACAAATTATGTGCTTTTTGATATGCCATTAGATGTAGAACCTTCAAATTTATATGATGTTGTATATGAATTGGTACAAAATAAATTGGTTCCAATTCTTGCACATCCAGAAAAATATAAATTTATTCAAAAAGAGCCAGAGCTAATAAATGACTTAATAGAATTAGGTGTATTAATGCAGGTAAATTATGGTAGTCTAATTGGTCTTGATGGAGATAAAGCAAGAATTATTGTAGAAAAAATGTTGGAAAGTAATATGGTTCATTTTTTAGGAAGTGATGCACATAGACCTAATACAATTTATCCTAAAATCCCCAAGATATTGCCAATAATCGAAACAATGATAGGAAAAGAAAAATTGGAAGAATTAACTGATATAAATCCAAGACTAGTTTTACAAAATAAAAGAATAGAAATAAAAGATGCGAATAATATAGAATTAACATTTAAAGAAAAATTAATGCTAAAATTAAAAAGAAGATAGGAAAGAGGAATTTTTTTATGAGAAAATATTTTGGAACAGATGGAATTAGAAGAATTGCAAATACAGAGTTAACACCTGAACTTGTATATAAAGTAGCAAAAGCAGGTGCATATGTATTGTCTAAACATACAGATCATACACCAACAATTTTGATAGGAAGAGATACTCGTATATCAGGGACATTGATAGAAAGTAGTATGGTAGCAGGTTTTTTAAGTTATGGTGCAAATGTTAAATTGTTAGGTGTTATTCCAACTCCTGCAATTGCTTATTTAACAAGAAAATTAAATGCAGATGCAAGTGTAGTTATATCTGCATCACATAACACATACGAATTTAATGGAATTAAGTATTTTAGTAATAAAGGAATGAAAATACCAGATGACTTAGAAGAAGAAATAGAAGAAGTGATGGATTCAGGAAAATTAGATGAATTGACAGCTGTTAATGATAAAATAGGGGTTTCTGAATATTGTTTGGATTTAGTAGATGAATATGTATATTTTTTTAGAAAGCATTTTGATGATGTTATAGAAAAGAATATCAAAGAGGATTTTGTAGTAGGATTGGACACAGCAAATGGCGCAACATATGATGTTGCACAAAAGGTTTTTAAATCTTTAGGAATAAAATATAAAATCATAAATAATAATCCAAATGGTATAAATATCAATGAAAATTGTGGCTCTACACATTTAGAAGGACTTAAAAAGTTTGTACTTGATAATAATTTAAGTTTAGGCATAGCATATGATGGTGATGGAGATAGATGTTTGGCCATAGATGAAAAAGGAAATGAAATTGATGGAGATAAATTAATGGCAATTATTGCAACAAATTTAAAAGAAAAAGGTAAATTAAATAAGGATACAATAGTTGCAACTGTAATGAGTAATTTGGGGCTTAATAAATTTACGAAAGAAAATAATATGGAATTAATACAAACAAAAGTAGGAGATCGTTATGTTTTAGAAGAAATGTTAAAAGAAGGATATAATTTAGGAGGAGAACAGTCTGGACATATTATATTATTAGATTATAATCCAACAGGAGATCGGAATACTTACTTCTTTGATGTTAATAAAAACAATTATAGAAACAAATAAAAAAGCTTCTGAATTAGGAAGTATGGTAAAGATATATCCACAAATATTAGTAAATGCTAAAGTTAGTTCAGAAAAAAAATATGATTATGACAAAAATAGTATAATTAAAGAAGCAATTAAAGAAGTAGAAGAAGAATTTAAAGGAAATGGTAGAGTATTAATAAGACCTTCTGGCACAGAGCCACTAGTTAGAGTCATGATAGAGGGTGAAAATCAAGAATATATTACAAAAAAAGCAAAAGAGATAGCCGATTTAATTGAAACTAATCTAAAATAACGTAATAAAAACGTAACAAAATTGTAATAAAAAAGTAATAAAAAACAATTGATAAATGAAAAAAATAATGATAATATAGAATTAATAATAAACAAAAGAAAATGGAGGGAAATAAAATGTTTATATTTGATATATCAAATCCACTAACTTTAGTACTAATGTTAGCAGCAACTGTACTTTTAATATTTTTATCACAGGAAATTAAAAAGAGCTACATATCTGCTATTATTTTATTTGCATATTTAATAATATTAATTATACATGTAGCACAAATTGCAACATTACCAGAAGAATTTAGATATATGATATCAACATTATCTAGATGTATAGCAATTGATTTTGTATTTGTTTTAATAAGTTTCTTTGCTTATTTATGGGTAGATGACATAGAAGCTAAATTTCAAGGAAAGAAAAGTATTGACAATAGTCTAGATTGGTTCTGGAGAAAAGTATAATAAATTATTTGAGATATTATGTATTAGAGAAAGACATAAGTTAATTATGTCTTTTTTTCATGCTTTTTTGTAATAATTTGAATTTTTGTGAATATATATAGTTATAGGATATTTAGGACAAGGAGAAAGAAATGTTTAGTGTTACAGTATTAAAGTTGAAAGATATAAAAAAATATTTTATAGGTATGGTATTAACAATTATAGTAATAATATTTGCAAGTAAATATATTCCACAATTTACAAATGAGAAAAAGAGTGTTAATAAAATTAATTTTCAAAATAATATGATAGGGTCTTTAAAACAATCAGCAGTGGTGATGTCAGATATAGATGGAGAAAAATTAGAAAATAATAATAAAAAAGAAAAAAATATATTACATAGTGTTTTAAATACGCAAATTGCTTCAATTCAAGGTATGACTATAGGAGAAGTTAATCAAATTAATGAAGAGGAAAAGGAGGAAACTAAAAATAATAATGAAAATCAAAATACGCAATTGGCTGAAACAGGATTATCAACTCAAGTAATAACAAATAATCCAATTACTGAAAGTTTTAATAGTCAGTATGGTAGTGTAAAGATAAAAAATGAAACTGAATATGAATTAACCGAAGAATTATTGACACCTGATGTTACAATTGAAAACAAAAATATTATATTATTTCATACTCATAGCTGTGAAAGTTATACATCAAGTGATGCTTATCCTTATACACCTACAGGGAATTTTAGAACAACTGATTTAAATTATACTGTCACAAGAGTCGGTACAGAGTTGGAAAATTATCTAAAGCAATATAATTTTAGTGTTAATCATGATACATCATATCATGATTATCCATCTTATAATGGTTCATATGCTAGTTCATTAGAAACTGTAGAAAATATATTAAAGACATATCCAAGTGATATTATAATAGATTTACATAGAGATGCCATTGGAAGTAGGAGTGATTATGCTCCAATTGTAAAAATTGGTGATGAAGATGTTGCAGCACAAATTATGTTTGTGATACGGAACAAATAATGGTGGATTATGGCATCCTAATTGGCAACAAAATTTGAAATTTGCTGTAAAAGTACAAGAAAAAGCAGAAGAATTATATCCGGGATTGTTTAAACCAATTATGCTTACAAAGTCTAGATATAATCAACATACAGGTAAATATGCAAATATTATAGAAGTTGGAGCAACTGGAAATACTATGGAACAATGTCTTACTAGTATGAAATATTTATCAAAGGTATTAAATGAAGTAATAAATAATTAATTATATAAATGTATATAATTAAGAAAAAATATAATTAACTATTGACATAAAAATATTAGTTAGATAAAATTATAATAAATAAAAATAAAAAAATGGAGGAGAAACAAATGAAAAATAAGGGAATTACATTAATCGCATTAGTAATAACAATAATTGTACTTTTGATATTAGCAGGAATATCAATAGCGACTTTAACAGGAAATGAGGGAATACTGACAAAAACAACAGATGCAAAAGATGAAAATGGTAAAGCAACTGCAGAAGAACAAGTAAAGTTAGCAGTAATGGGAAGCTATGAAAAAAATGGAAAATTAAATTATAAAGATTTAAAAGATAATTTAAATAAAATTACAGGGATAGAACAATTAACAGGTGAAATAACAGAGAGCAGTTTTCCATTAACAGTAAAAGTAAATGAAAATGAGATAGAAATAGATGAAAATGGACAGGTAGCTTTATTAAAAGAAACAGAAGGAGTGGATTATTCATTACTTGAAATAGGTGATTATGTTAATTATGATGTATGCTATGATAATGTAGAAACATGGTGCTTCAAAAATGGTAGTAATGTAGAAAATAATGGATACATCCCAGATGATAAATATAGCAATAAATGGAGAATTTTATCAAAAGAAGGCGAAGGCAGTACTGCATATATTAGATTGGTTTCTGCAGGAGTACCTTTAAGCTATTATTGTTCTACTGGTGGATTAAATCATGAAGAGAATTTAACAACGAAATTTTTTGACACATTAATGTCAACTTCTATTGATTATGATAAATTTGGTTATTGTGGATTTAAAAAACAAGATGGAACAACTATTGATAATACAAATGATTTAAAAGAAGTATTTAGCAATGAATATACAGCAAAATATGAAAGTGGAGATACAGGTACTGTAGATTATCCAAAAGTGCAATCATTAACAAAAAATGATATTGATAAAATAAGTAATTCTGCAACTAATGTAGCAGGAAATGACTTATTAGCAATTCCATGTCAAGGAGAAAAAATAGGATATAATGCTCGTACTTGGCTTGCAACAAACATGTCGGGATATCTATATTGTATTAATCAAGATGGTAGCGTGTCAGGTAATGCTATTACATGTGCGGGAGTAAGAACCGTCGTTTGCTTAAATACTAATATTAAATTTATACCAGCAAAAGAGAAAATAGATGGAAAGACCACATGGGATATAGAAATATAAATATATATAAAGGGAATTATTTAATTTAAATATAGGAATAAAATTTAATTTTTGTAATTATTATAATGAGCAAAAGATATATCTTTGATTTTAATAGAAAAATAGTTTATAAATAGATATAAACTATTTTTTTAATTATATATTATTATATTTTTATTAAAAAATGTATATACACCTTGAAAAATTTACTATGATTTTATATAATGAGGTTAATCAAAAGAAGAGGAGTGATATTATGCCAGAAATAAAACTATACACAAAAAATAGTGGGATTCTTAAAAATGATATTTTAAAATATAGAGAAGAAGTAGAAAAAATTCATAAAGAATTACATTCAAGAGCTAATAAAAAAGAAGACTTTGTAGGATGGCTTGAACTACCTACAAACTATGATAAAAAAGAATTTGCAAGAATAAAAAAAATGGCAGCGAAAATAAAAAAAGAATCTGACATATTAGTAGTAATCGGAATAGGAGGTTCATATTTAGGAGCAAGAGCAGTTATTGAATCATTAACTAGTACATTTAGTAATATGTATCCAGATGAACAAAGAAAATATCCACAAGTATTATATGTTGGAAATAACTTAAGTCCAAACTATATTAATGAATTAATAGACTATATCGGAAATAAAGATTTTTCAGTAAATGTCATATCAAAATCAGGAACTACTACAGAACCTGCAATAGCTTTTAGAATATTTAGAGAAATATTAGAAAATAAATATGGAATTGATGAAGCAAGAAGTAGAATATATGCAACAACAGATAAAGAAAAAGGAGCATTAAAAACCTTAGCAGATAATGAAGGATATGAAACATTTGTAGTACCAGATAATATAGGAGGAAGATATTCAGTATTAACTGCTGTCGGATTACTTCCAATGGCTGTAGCAGGAATAGATATAGAAAATCTGATGGAAGGAGCAAAAATAGGACAAGAAAGATTTAGTGACATGGACTTAAAATATAATGAATGTTATCAGTATGCAGTAATAAGAAATATCTTATATAAGCAAAATAAAGAAATAGAAATATTGGTTAATTATGAACCAAAAATGCATTATTTTACAGAATGGTGGAAACAGTTATTTGGAGAGAGTGAAGGAAAGGATAATAAAGGAATTTTTCCTGCAGGAGTCGACTTTACAACAGACTTACATTCAATGGGACAATATATACAACAAGGAAAAAGAAATTTATTCGAAACTATAATTGTTATTGAAAATACAGGTACAGATATTACTATTCATGCAGATGAAGATAATTTAGATGGATTAAATTATTTAGCAGGTAAAGGGTTAGATTATATAAATAAAAAAGCTATGGAAGGAACATTAAAAGCACATGTTTCAGGAAATGTACCTAATATAGTCATAAGGATGAATAAACTAAATGAGAAAAATATAGGAGAATTAATTTACTTTTTTGAAAAAGCTTGTGCAGTATCAGGAATGATTTTAGGAGTAAATCCATTTAATCAACCAGGTGTTGAAGAATACAAGAAAAATATGTTTAAATTATTAAAAAAACCAGGATTTTAAAACGAAGTTGCCAAATTAATGGCAACTTTGTAAAATGAGAAAGGAAAATAAAATGATTTATAAAGAAAAAGTTAAAATAGGATTAAAAGATGTATGGAAAGGAAATAAAGTAAGTAATAAAGCGATACTTGAGTTTTTAGAAAATGTAGCAGCATATCATTCAGATATGGTAGGATATGGTATTAATACATCAGAAGAAACAGGTGTTAGCTGGATTTTATTAGATTGGAAAGTTAAAGTTATAAAAAGACCAGAATATGGGAAGACTTTAGATATACACACTTGGTCAAGAAAAATATTAAAATTTTATGCATATCGTGATTTTGAAATATATGATGATGAAAATAATCTATGTGTAATTGCAACATCAAAATGGTTATTAATAAATAATAAAACTGGAAAAATAGAAAAAGTAGAAGAAAAAATGGCAAATAGTTATGAGTCAGAAACTAGCAAAAGTGTATTTGAAGAACATGATATTGAAAAATTAAAGGCACCACTACATTATGAAAATAGTATAATATATCAGACTAGAAGAAAAGATATAGATATAATTGGACATATGCATAATTTATACTATTTAGATTTAGCATATGAAGCAATGCCAGAAGAAGCATATAATATGAGACCATTTGATGAAATACGAATTATGTATAAAAAAGAAATAAAATTAGGAGAAATTGTTAATTGTAAATATAGTTATGAAAATAATAAACATATAATTGTAATTCAAAGTGAAGATGAAAAAACTTTACATGCGATTATTGAATTAAAATAATTTTTACAAAATTATCAAAAAATGTTGAATTTTGTAAATCAACTATGTTATAATTAACTTTGGTTTTTAATTAGGGAGGAGAAAAAGAATGAAAAAAGATTTAAGAAAAACTAAAATTGTTGGAACAATAGGACCAGCTAGTGAAACTAAATTAAAGGAATTATTTGATGCAGGATTAAATGTATGTAGAATTAATTATTCACATGGTAGTTGGGAAGAACAAAAAGAAAAAACTGAAGAAATAATAAGATTAAGAAAAGAATTTAATTTACCAATTGCCTTATTATTAGACATGCAAGGCCCTGAAATTAGAACAGGAATGTTAGTTACTGGTAAAAATGAAAAAATACAATTAGAAGATGGACAAAAATTTACATTAGTAAATGAAGACATTATAGGGGATAAAGATAAAGTATCTGTAAGTTATAAAGAACTATATAAAGATGTAAAGCCAGGTTCAAAAATATTAATTGATGATGGAGCAATTGAATTAGTAGTTGATGAAATAGTAGGAAAAGATATTGTATGTACAGTAGTTCATGGAAATGGGCTAGGAAGTAGAAAAACAATTAACTTACCAGGAACTGCAGTAAGATTACCAGCTTTAAAAGAAAAAGACATTAATGATTTAAAAACAGCATGTGAGCATGATTATGATTATGTAGCAGTGTCATTTACTAGAAACAAAGATGATATTTATCAAGTTAGAAAAGTATTAGATGAAAATGGTGGAAAAGATATAAAAATAGTTACAAAAGTAGAAAATGTTGAAGGATTAGAGAATATGGAAGAAATAGTTCAATGTGCAGATGCTCAAATGATTGCACGTGGAGATATGGCAACAGAAACAGATTTTACAGAACCACCAGTAATGCAAAAAAAATTCATTAAATTATCAAATAAAGCAAATAAACCAGCCATAACAGCAACTCAAATGTTAGAGAGTATGACATATAATCCATTACCAACAAGAGCAGAAGCAAGTGATGTTGCAAATGCCATTTATGACAGAACAAGTGCTATAATGCTATCAGGAGAATGTGCAATGGGTAAATATCCAGTAGAATGTGTTCAAACAATGGCAAAAATAGCAAACAGAGTTGAAAGCGATATTGATTATTGGAAAAGATTTAAAAGTAAAGATATAGTTCTAGAAAAAATAGAAGATAAAATTGCATATTCATCATGTGTTACAGCAATGAATTTAGAGGCTGATGCAATTGTTTGTTACACGAATACAGGAGATTCAGCAAGAAGATTAGCAGGTCTAGGAGCAGGATGTCCAATACTTGCAATTACAGATAATAGAAGAACATTTA
>CANPZA010000016.1 GCA_947588915.1 uncultured Clostridia bacterium | reverse complement strand
AAAAACATTCCCTAACTTAGTTACAGCACTTAGAAACTCAATGTTAAGAATTGGACAATTCAATAATGAAAAAACAGCAGAAGAACAAGTTGTACAAGTATTAAATTTTGATATACATTTAACAAAAGATTTTAGAGGAAAAAGATATGTAGAAAGAATTACAGAATGTATTCCTATAGAAGAAAAAAATGAATATACTTTTGATCATAGAAATGAAAAAACATTAGAAGGAAAATTTGATAAATTCTTTGATAATGCAACACGTTATTTTGAAAAAGTAACAGACAGACAATTATATACTTATCGTAACATATTGGAATACGTAGATGGTGAATATATAATAACAAATCCGATTACAGAGAATAACTTGAAGGAAATGAGAATGAATATGGATGAAACAGATGCAGAAAGTTTTGATAAGTTTGTAGAAAGACATTGGGGAAATAGAGTAAAGGAAACTGTACAAGTTAGTAGTTCATCAACAGAAAGTACTCCAAAAAGACGTGGAAGAAAACCAAAAGCACAACAAATATAAAAGAAATATGCAACAGAAAGAAGGTGAAATAACAAGTGAATAACACAATAATTTTCTACTTGATGGGTGGAGCCATTGGAATGCTTGTAATTATTGCTATTATATATATAATACTAAGAGGAAAAATGCAGAAATCGGAATACAAAAAAATCCAGCAATTGCAACAAGGAACTAAAGAAAATAAATTCTCAATTGAAGTATTATGGCAAAAATTATATCTTTTCTATATAAAAATACCATTTATCAAAAGATATGCTTTAAAAATAAGAAGAAGATTGGAAATTATTAATGTAGATGATGAATATAACACAAGAAAAGGAACAGCAAAAATTTTAACTAAAGCACTTGTTATTTTAATACCATTAATAGTAGTTACAATATTAATTACACATTCTAATTATCTTTTAATGTTTATTTTATTACTATTTGAAATATTTATGATAGATACTTTAATAGATGGTTCTGTCGATAAAATAGATAATAATATTTTAAAAGAACAAATAGACTTCTTTTCAGAGATTAGACATGCATATCACGAATATAACATGGTAGAAGAAGCAATTTACCAAGTATCACAAGATGATGAAAAAAGTATTTCAAGACAAGGTGAAAAAATTTACGAAATACTAATTTCTGATGACCCTGAAACAGAATTAGAAAAATACTATGATATTGCACCAAATAGCTTTTTAAAAGAATTTGCAGGAATTTCTTATTTAACTAAAGAATTTGGTGATAGAAAAGTTGATGGAGCATCTTTGTATTTAAAAAATGTTAACAATATAACACAAGAAATGCAATTAGAAATTCTTAAAAGGGATAAGCTAAATTATGTGTTTCAAAGTTTATCTGTAATTGCAGTTGCTCCAGTATTATTATTAGAACCATTAAAAAATTGGGCTATTAGTAATTTTAACTTTGTAGCTAGCTGGTATGAAGGAAAGCCAGGTATGATTGTACAAATATTTATATTAATTTTAACATTTTTATCTTATGTATTAGTAAGAAAGCTAAAAGATAATGGTTCTACTGGAATGAATACAAAGAATACAGAAAATCCATGGCAAGCAAAATTATATAAGAAAAAAATAATTAAAAAAGTTGTTGACTTGTTTATACCAAAAGAAGGTTCAAAGGAATATAGAAAAGTACAACAAAACTTAAAAGATTCTGCATCTCCTTTAAAAATGGAATGGCTTTATATAAATAGAATTACACTGGCAATTGTAACTGCTATAGTGTCAATAATTGTATTTGCCCAATTACATGTGTTAGCAGTTAATTACATATATACAGAGCCTACTACAGACTATGATCTGATAGGAAATTTATCTGAAAAAGATGAAAAAAAGGCAATGGAAGTAACTGAGGAGGATAATAAAATATTAGACCAATTCAGAGGAAAATTACATACTACAACTGAACAAATAAGATTGGCAGTAGAAAGACTAAAATATTATGAAGAAGCTACAGATGAAGAAATAGATGTTGTTGTAGAAAGAATTCAAAATAAATTAGCAGTTATTAATAGTGAATATATGCAATGGTTTGAATTACTTCTAGCTTTTGTATTTGCATTAATTGCATATATGGCTCCAATGTGGATATTAATGTTCCAAGTAAAAATGAGACAATTGGAGATGGAAGATGAAGTAATGCAGTTCCAAACTATAATATTAATGCTTATGAGAATTGAAAGGGTTAATGTTGAAATAATACTAGAATGGCTAGAAAGATATTCAAATATATTTAAGCCACCAATTACAAAATGTGTTAATAACTATGAGGCAGGTGCATGGGAAGCATTAGAAACAATGAAAGAAGAAGTAAGTTATACACAATTTGTACGTATTATAGAAAGCTTACAAGCAGCTGTAGAAAAAATACCAATTGCAGATGCTTTTGATGAACTAGATTCTGAAAGAGAATATTACCAAGAAAAGAGAAAAGAATCTAATGAGCGTTTAATAAAAAGAAAAGGAATGATAGGAAAATTTATTGGATTTGCTCCTATGGTATGCTTATTTGTCTTATATTTAATTATTCCATTAGTATTTATTGGATTTACAAGTATGTCTACTTCATTTAGCAATATGTCTTCTGGTAATATTTAAGGAGGTATAACTTATGGAAAATGCTTCAAAAGCATTGCTTATAGCAGCAGAAGTACTTATTTCTATTATTGTTATTAGTGCATTAGTACTTATGTTTAATAGTTTAAGTGATTATCAAAAAGTAAATGAAAAGAATGAGGAAGAAGCAACAGTTATTGCCTTTAATAATGAGTATGAAGCTTATAACCGTGATGATGTAAGAGGAAATGATTTATATTCTTTGATTAATCGTGTGATAGATTATAACAAAAGAAAATCAACACAAGGTACAGGTAATAATGATGAGGGACAATACTTAGCTTATGAACCAATTACTTTAAATATTTCATTTACGAGTGATATGGAAAATAAATTTACATATGATGGAAATTTACGATTATTATTGAAAAATACAACATCTTATGAAATAAATTCAACTGAAAATCCTTTTAAAACAATGATAAATACAATAACAAGCTTAGAACAACAGTATTCAGCAAGTGTATTAATTAATTTAGCATCTAACATTACAAGTATATTTAATTATAAAAATGTGAGTGAGTGGAATAGTAAATCAGAATATGAGAGAAAACAAATTATTTATGATTATAATAATACTGGAGTAAAGGACAAATTAGATGTTGACCAGTATGGTAATTATTCTAAAACAGGAGAAAAAATATTAGATAAGTTTGAAAATGTTTGTAAATATTATGAGTATCTTCAATTTACAAGAGCACATTTTAAATGTACAAATGTATTAAGAAATAAAGGAACAGGAAGAATTGTAAGAATGGAATTTGAATTTACAGGGAAAATAAATTAATATAGGAGAATTTTAAGATGGAAAATGCATCAAAAGCTTTATTAATGGCAGCAAGTGTTCTAATTGGTACAATTATCCTAACAATGGCAGTATATTTATATGCATCTTTTAGTGGCTCTGCACAAGAAATAGGAAAACAAATGGAAGAAGGACAAGTACAACAGTTTAATAATAAATTCACTTCTTATGTAGATAAATCAGGTACTTTAACGATATATGATGTTGTAACAGTTGCTAATTTGGCAAAAGATAATAATAGCTACTACGGTTTAGATAGACCAGCTGATAATAATTTTTATATACAAGTTAATTGTGAAACTATTGGAAAACAATTAGAAAACATATCAGATTTGGATAAGTGGCTTTACAATCAAAAAGATTCTTATTCACAATTATACAGGTATAATTGTGAAGTTAAGTATAATTCAAATACTGGAAGGGTTAATATAGTTAATTTTACGAGATCAAACTAAAATTGCTTGAAAATAATAAAGAATAATGTTATAATTAAGGAAGAATTATGAAAAAATTAGTTGTTTTTTTTGCAATTATTGTTATTATTATTGTTATTATGTTTTATTTTTATTTAAGTTATCAAGACAACTATCAAACGATTCAAAGAGAAAATAGGCAGTATGAAAGCTATTATGAAGAAGAAACATATGGAACTAATATTGCAACATTAATTAATAAAGCAGTTGATAATAATATAAAAAATAACATAGAAAAGGATAACGAAGGAAAATATATTGCAAATGATATCAATTCTATTAATATAGATATAAAGATGACAGATAATGATAAAACCTATAATATGGAAAAAATTTATAATGGTGGAATTTCTACTTTTACTTCTTATTATAGTCAAATAAAATTTAAATGTACAAACATAGAATACCACCAAAAAACAGGAAAAGTAAAATATATGTTATTTGAACAAATAACACAATAAATTTGTTATTAATATTTATCAGTGAGATATAAAAACAAAGGAGGAAATTATTATGGAGAATGCATCAAAAGCATTGTTAATTGCAGCAGCAATATTAATTGCAATAGTTTTAATTACATTTGGAGTTATCGTATTAGGACAAGGATCAGAAATTATAAATAATACATCAATGAGTGAGACAGAAGTAACAACCTTTAATGCAAAATTCACAGCTTTTGCGGGAAAAAATGTTAGAGGAAGTAAGGTAAATAGCTTATTAAATACAGTAGTTCAAAGTAATTTAGCACAAGATGATCCAGGTAAAAAAGTATCTGTAGATGGTAAAGTTACTATTAGTACAGATGCTACCGAAGTTAAGGATAAAGTTGATACGGGGGAAAATTATTCTGTATCAATTACTTATAAAAAGAATGGATTAATTGAAAAAATTACTATTGGTGATCCAGAAAAAACAAAAACAGAATAATATAGAAAATTAAAAAGATAAAAGAAGGGAGAAAAAATTATGGAAAATGCATCAAAAGCATTATTAATTGCAGCAGCAATATTAATAGCAATAGTTTTAATTACATTTGGAGTTATCGTATTAGGACAAGGATCAGAAATTATAAATAATACATCAATGAGTGAGACAGAAGTAACAACCTTTAATGCAAAATTTACAGCTTTTGAGGGAAAAAATGTTAGAGGAAGTAAGGTAAATAGCTTACTAAATACAATGGTTCAAAGTAATTTAGCACAAGATGATGCAGGAAAAAAAGTAGCAATTGATAAAGATAGTACTACTAATATAGAAATTTCAGATAATGAAGTTAAAAAAAAGGCTGATACAGGTAAAAACTATGAAGTAACAATGAAATATAAAGATAATGGGTTGATTGGTACAATTTTAATTAAAGAAAAATAATAATATGAACAACTAAATGATTAAAATTAAAAGAAAGGAGAATACATTATGGAAAATGCGGCAGAAGCTTTAAAATTAGCAGCGTGGGTATTGTTATTTGTTGTTGCATTATCTATTTGTATTAATTCTTTTAGTGAAGCAAGACAAACTATGGACACAATTTTAGAATATAATGATAAGGAATATAGTTATACATATGTTGAAGAACAAGATGGACAAACGCAAAGAGTTGTTGGAGCAGAATCAATTATTCCAGCTATATACAGAGCATATAAGGAAAATTATAAAATAATTTTTCCAGAGGATTATGATTTATATACTAAAACAGAAGGAAACGAAAGAAAAGCCGTTAATTTCATTGATTTGGAAAGAGAACATATAGGCAATCAAAAACAAGCAGAAGAATTTGTTAAAGCAATATTATATGGAAAAAATGATATCGGCATTAATATGACTTTTCCTAATATTACATTTCATAAACCTAATACAGATGATACATTATATAAAAAATTACAAGGAAAGCAGTATATAGAAAAATTAGGAGAATATTACCAAGATGAAATAGGCATAGAAAGTACAGAAGAAAATTCAATTTCTGATGCTAATAAGACTAAAAAAAGAGTAATTACATATGAAGAAGCTAGATAAAGAATAAAATATTTTAATTAGGAGGAATAAAAAATGAGTGAAAGAGGAAGTGCTTTTTCTGGATTAACAATAGCTGTTTTAATAGGATTAGTTGTTGTAACACTTACTGTTATACCATTATTTACAACAGCAGATAAAGTTGATAATAAAACAAAAGTTGCTACACAATCAGCTACAGAAGAATTTGTAAATGAGGCATGTAGTAAAGGTTCTGCAAATAAAGATGATTTTAACAAAATGATTCAAACTATAACAACAGGTTTAGATACTTATTCTGTAGATATTCAAATATCTGTTATGGGAGAAAATCCAGAAAAGAAATCGCAATTAGCAACTACTAAAAGAAATGGAGAAAATGTATATACTATATATTATACATCTCAAGTAGAGGATTATTGGAAGGCAAATGATAACAAATTTCCTTTAAATGAAGGTGATGATGTTACAGTAAAAGTGCATAGTTCTAGTAGTGCCCTAGATCAAAATAATTCAGACAAATTAATAGCAGAAGCAACAGCAACTTGTACAACAAATGGAGCCAAATAATCGATATAAAAAATAACTTAGCTTGTAATAAAATTACAAGCTATTTCAATATCAAATACAAAGGAAAGAGAGAATATGAGTTTAGATAAGTTAGCAATCATTTTCTTTATCATAATACTACCAATATCAATAGTATTAAATGTTTATACAAATGGTCAACTTGATACATTAAATTTACAAATATCTTATGATAAAAAATTAAAGAATGCTACATATGATGCAGTAAAAGCATTTCAATTAAACACACTTAATAATAGTGCATCTGATTTAGCGAATTCAAAAATGAAAGATATTGAAGCATCTGTAAATGTATTTTTTAATTCTATGTCAAGAAATTTTAATGTAGCAGGTTATAATACTAATACTTTACAGGAATATGTACCAGCATTGGTATATACGATGTATGATGGATATTATATTTATTCTCCTTATACAAATACGCTAGATACAACTGTATCAAATGAAATTACAAATAATAATGGACAAACAGAACTAAAATCAGATGCAGATATTCTTAATAAAGATAATAAAAATGCAACATATTATGAAGGACAAAAAATATATGGTTTAAAACCATATATCTATTATAGTTGTGAATATAAACGTGGAAATGATGATTTTGTAATAACTTATTCATTAGATAATTATATTACAATACAAGGAAATATTAATGGACAATGGGTAAATGATGCAGGTTATGTATTAAATGATGTAAAATATGATCCAAATACTGAAATTGTGACATATAGAGATAATGTAATAATAGAAGATGAACCAATTATGAGTGAACATTTGGTTAGACAAGGTGGAAGTCAAGGAGAATATAGCTACCATAAGATTAATGGAGTTAAATATTATTATGATTTTGATTCTGGACAATGGTTTTCTGTAATAAATGGGAAAGAATTACCAACAAATTATAAATTTGATGAAAGAAATGATAAATCAGCTTATAATTATTATAAAGAGGCGAATGATTTTAGAAAGAAAATAACAGAAGACTATGGATTAGATGATTTATCTACATCAGATGCCGTTGATCAAGAACTACGAACAGGTCAAAAAATTTTTGAAGGTGATATTGAAGAACCAAATTCAAACTTTAATCAACATAGATTAGCAGTAATTCGCCATGCAATTGAAAAAAATTTATCCATAGCAATAGCCAATTATAATAATTACACAAATGTAAAAACAAACTTTCAAATGCCAGAATTAAAAGAAGATGAATGGGATAGAATATTAAATAATGTATCTATAATTAGTTTCATGCAAGGATTAAATATTGGTAGCAAAGTATATAATGGATATGCAATTGTAACAAATAATAATAATGAAGAAGTTGTAACTGAAAATTCAATTTATATTGCAGATAAAGACAATAACACTTATTATAATGTCTTAAAAAGAAATTTAAATGGAAATACATATATTGGAATATTTAATATAGATTTAAGAAAAAGAACAAGAGAAACTGATGGCGGTACAAGATATTATTATCCACAAAAATTTCTTGCAGACTATGATAGTGTAGTTTATCAAACAGATGTAGTAAAATTAGGTGATGAAAATATATATGATTATGTAGATAAAAATTCTTCATTAGCAAAAATTTATTATACAGCATTAGGAAGAGAAAGATATGGATTATATAAAGTAAATCGTAATGTAGAGGATTTACTTGAAAAATATTAAAAAAGGAGGAGAAATAAAATGGATTTTGGTGACTCATTAATAACAGCATTTGTTATTTTGCTGTTTTCAATTATAATAACAATTTTTCCTCTATTAATAACAGCAAATCATTTGGATAGCGCTTCACAAGCAACTCTGCAAACACAAATGACAGATTTCGTAAACCAAATATGTGACACAGGAAAAATTACGAAAGATGAGTATGATAAATTTGAAGAAATAATAAATGGTCCTAATAGTTATAATATTGAAATTGATGTAAAAGTATTAGATGAAAATCCAACAAAAGAAATTATTCAACGAAATGAACAAAATGGAGGTAATAATCAGGGAGAAAATGTCTATGTTACATACTATACATCACAAATTTTAGAACAATTAGATAAAAATGGAGTATTACTACTAAAAGAAGGAGATCAAGTACATATTTCTATAGTAAATACTAATAAAACTATGGCACAACAATTAGCTTCACCTATAAATGTTGACATTTCTACTATTATAGCTGAAACTACACAAGTTTGTACAATTAATGGAATCTAAAATAAATTAAAAAGTATACAAATATAAAAATTGGAAATACTAATTATAGTGAAAAGGAGTTTTTATGAAAAAAACAGTCAAAAAGCTATTATTAGTATTTTTTTTAATATTAATCTATTCATATGTCTTGGTACTTGAAAATATACCAGATAAATTAGTGATATTTGAAGGAGAAAATATATCAATTCAAACTTTATTAGGAATAAACATAAAATCTAATTCAGAAGCAATACAAACTGTATCTAACAATAATACAATAAGCAAAGAGGCAGGGAAAACCACATTGCAAGTTAGTTTATTTGATAATATTTTATTAAAAGATGTAAATGTAGATGTTCTTCCTAAAACAACAGTTATTCCAGTAGGACATATTGCGGGGGTAAAATTATATACTAGTGGAGTATTAGTTGTAGGAATGACTGAAATTCAGGGAATCGATAATAAGATGCATAAACCTTATGAAAATACAGGAATAAAAGAAGGAGATACAATTTTTGAAATAAATAATACAACAATAAGTTCTACAGAAGAGTTAATAGAAACTGTAAATAATACAAAAGGAAAAACTGTTAAAGTAAGATATATCCAAAATGAACAAACAAAAGAATGTAGTATAGAACCTGTACAAACAAGTAGTAATGAATATAAACTAGGTTTATGGGTTAGAGATAGTGCAGCACGGAGTAGGAACAGTAAGCTTTTATGAGCCATCTACTAAAACATTTGGAGCATTAGGTCATGGAATAACAGATATAGATACAGAACAATTAATTAATATTTCATCTGGAGAATTTGTTACAACAAGAATTTTAAATATTACAAAAGGAGAAGTAGGAAATCCACGGAAGGGTACAAGGAACAGTTGAAAATCAAAAAAATATAGGCAGAATTTATAAAAATACACAATTTGGTATATATGGAAAAGTAGATAACTTATCAGCTCTTAACTTAGATAAATCAAAGGAAATGGAAGTAGCTCTAAGAGATGAGATAAAACTTGGGAAAGCGACAATTTTGTGTGGATTAGATAATCAAAATGTAGAAGAATATGAAATTGAAATAGAAAAGATATTTAAAGAAAATAACTATAATAATAAAAGCATGCAAATAAAAGTAACAGATGAAAAACTATTAGAGAAAACAGGAGGGATTATTCAAGGGATGTCAGGAGCACCAATAATTCAAAATGGTAAGTTTGTAGGAGCTATTACTCATGTATTGGTAAATAATCCACAAGAAGGTTATGCTGTATTTGGTGATATAATGATAAAACAATCTAAAGAAATAAATTAAACCTGCTTTTATAGCAGGTTAATTTATTAGCATAGGACCAATATTTGTAACAGTACCAGCACCTAAAGTTATAACAATATCATTTTCTTTTACATTGTTTTTAATATAATTTGTACACTCATCAAAATCTGGAATATATTTTGCATCTTTTCCTAAAGAAATTAATTTATTTACTAAATCCTTAGAACTAATATTATATGTATTTTGCTCTCTTGCAGCATAAATATCTAAAAGGATTATATTATCAAAATTTGATAAAGCTTTTGCAAAATCATTTAATAAATTCTTTGTTCTGCTATAAGTATGTGGTTGAAAAACAACCCAAGATTTATTATAAGTCTTATTGTTAAGTGCTTTTGCAGTAGCTAAAACTTCAGTAGGATGATGACCATAATCATCATATACAGAAACATTATTATTAATTTTACCTTTAAACTCAAACCTTCTATGAGCACCTGTAAATTTAGCTAGACTAGATTTAATAATTTCTTTATCTATTTTATATTCATTACATAAGGCAATACAAGCAAGAGCATTTGAAACATTATGAATGCCAGGTATAGATAATTTAATATTACTAAAATATTGACCTTTTTGATAAACATCAAATTCTGCAAAACCATCTTTATCAAAAGTAATATTATCAGCATAAAAATCAACATTTTTATTATTAATGCCATATGTAATACATTTACAGTTAGTGTAATTAATTAAATCTAAACAATTATTATCATCACCATTTACAACTAAAATACCATCATCAGGCAAGAGTTTTACATATTTAATAAAAGCATTTATAACATTTTCAAAAGTCTTGAAATAATCTAAATGGTCATTATCAATATTTAATATAATTTCAGCCTTTGGACTAAATTTTAAGAAACTTTCTACATATTCACAAGCTTCAATAATAAAGTCTTCACTATTTCCAACCATATAGTTTCCGATTTATGGGTTTTAAATAAGCTCCAACTTGAATACTTGGGTCTCTTAAGCCATCTATAAAGCAAAGAGATATCATTGAGGTAGTTGTTGTTTTACCATGAGTTCCAGAAATACAAATAGTGTCTTTATAGCAACGTGTTAACTCACCTAAAAAATCAGCCCTTTCTATAGTTGGTATATTTAATTTTCTTGCTTCTACCAACTCAGGGTCATCTTTTTTTATAGCAGCAGAATATACGACAACATCAGAAGAAGCAACATCTTCTAAATTATGTCCTATGGTGACTTTTAATCCTTTTTGCTTTAATAATGCTATATTTTCAGAATCTGAATTATCTGAACCAGTTACATTAAATCCCCAATTATTAAGAATCGCCGCAATACCACTCATGCTAACTCCACCGATTCCAATCATATGTATATTTTTATATTTATTTATATTATCAATATTTGGCATTGTATGATCTCCTACCTTTATATAAAATATAATAATTTAAAATCAAATAGATATTTAACAGATAGATTATATAATTATATGTCTAAAAATTCAATAGTTTGGTAAAAATTTAAACAAAAAATAGAATATTTATTTTGCTTATATATTTTATTAGAAATCAAAAAAAATGTTACAGAAAGATAAAATTTAATTTTTTTGTAAAAAAAAGAAGGAAAAAGATTTTTTATGAAGAATAATATAAATGTACATAAACTAAAAGTATATGTACACAATATTTTTAAAACTTAAGGAAGGTAGGTGCACTTAAAATGCAAATCACAGATGTACGTCTAAGAAAGGTAAATTCAGAGAACAGAATGAAAGCTGTTGCTTCTGTAACATTCGATAATGAATTCGCAGTACACGATATTAAAGTTATCGAAAGCCAAAATGGATTATTTATAGCTATGCCAAGTAGAAAAACTCCAAACGGAGAATTCAAAGATATAGCTCATCCAATTAATGCTGAAACAAGAGAGAAAATTCAAAAAGCTATTTTAGAAGCTTATGAAGCTCCAGAGGAAGAAAAAGAGGAATCAGCAGAATAATTAAATAATAATGAAAAGGCACTTTGGATATTAAAGGTGCTTTTTTTGTTTTTAAAACAAAATGTAAAATATTTCCAAAATATCTTGACATTTATATTCAAAAATATTATGATTTATATGTATTTAGATTTATTATTTATTCAAATTATTTATATTTTAATTTAAAATCAGCAATTTCCAACAAAAAAGTGTATAAAAAACAACTAATATGAGATACTAAAAATAAAAAACCGTTATTTACCTTAAAATAAAACTTGACAAAATAGTAAAAATATTTTAAAATTAAGAAAGAAGGAATGTAATTGAAATTTATAACTTACAAAGATTATATAAGATATTTAGAAAATTGTAAAAATATACAATTAAGAGAAGATAACCAAAATTATAAAATACAGGAAGAAGAACAATATTATGACAAAAAATTAGTTCAAAAAATGGATAAAGCACATGATAAGATGTTTAGAAAAGTATTAAGTATCAAAAAAGAAGCTACTAATTTTTTAAATGAATTTCTATCTTTAAACAAAAAAATTGAAGAAAATAAAATAATCCAATGTAAAACAGATTTTATAACAAGAAATTATAAAAACAGACAAGCAGATATAATATATAAATTAAAAGAAAAACCAATATATTTTCTGATAGAACATCAAAGTACTATTAATAAAGATATGATATTAAGAATGTGGGAATATGTAGGAGAAATAATGAAACAAGAAAGTATTATACAAAAAGTTTATTTTGATGAAGAAAGTAAATATCCAATAGTAATACCAATTGTAATTTATACAGGGATTCAAAAATGGAATTCAAAAACAAGTCTTATACAAAAACAATATGACTCAATAGAATTTGATAATTATAAAATTGATTTTAAATATAATTTAATAACCATACATAATTATTCTTTTGAAGAATTATTAAAAAAGAAAAGTTTATTTGGATGTATTATGATAATAGAAAAATGTAATACAGAAAATGAAATAGAAAAATATATGAATAAAATAATAGAATTTATGAAAAATCAAGAAAAAAAAGATATATTGGCTGAAATAATTAGTAATATAATTGAACCAATTCTTGGAGAAGAAAAAACAGAAGAAATGTTAAATAAATTGTATAGAAAGGAGATATGTGGTATGAGTCCATTTACAAAAACATTACTTGATATGAAGAATAAATATGAAACAAAAGGAATACAAAAAGGTATACAAAAAGGTATGCAAAAGGGTATGCAAGAAGGAAAGAGAGAAGGAATTTTAAATATAGCAAAGAAAATGATAGAAAAAAATATAGAAACAGAAAAAATAAAAGAGCTAACAGGATTATCAAATGAAGAAATACTAAAACTAGTAAAAAGTTAAATTATATAATAAATAATCCCAAAGATGATATATATTTTTGGGATTATTTAGATTTTATAAAACTTGGTAAAGAAATTACAAGCAAAAACTTGAAAAAAAGCAAAAAAGAAGGTAAAATAAATAAAGATTAGATTTAGAAAGTAGGAGAAAAAATGTATTTAATAGTAGGATTAGGCAATCCAGAACAAGATTATGGAAAAACAAGACATAATATGGGATTTAATACAATTAATAAGATTGCTTGTGAATATGATATTGAAATATCAAGAAATAAATTTAAAGGATTATATGGAACAGGCATAATAGAAGGACAAAAAGTTATTTTATTAAAACCACAAACATTTATGAATTTAAGTGGAGAAAGTATTAAAGAAATAATGGATTTTTATAAATTAGATATAGATAATTTAATTGTAATTTATGATGATATAGATATTGAACCAGGAACTATAAAGATAAGAAAATCAGGTGGACCAGGAACACATAATGGAATGAAATCAGTTGTACATCAATTAAATACACAAAACTTCAAAAGAGTAAGAATTGGAATTGGTATGCCAAAAGAACAAGAAGATTTAATTGAATATGTAATAGGAGCAATTGATGAAGAAGATGTTGAAAAATTAGAAAAAGGAACAGATTTAGCAAAAGAAGCAATAATAGAAATAATTAAAAATGGAATTGATATAGCAATGAATAAATTTAATTAAATAGAAAGGACAAATAAAAATGACAGAAATAGTAATACAAAAAAACAATAATGAAAAAATAATAGCATTAATAGAAAATGGTAAGCTAATTGAATATTATGAAGAAAATGAAAATTCTAAAAGAAAAGAAGGAAATATATATATTGGAATAATAAAAGATGTGGTAAAAGGAATGCAATCAGCATTTGTAGATATTGGAACTGAAAAAAATAGTTTTATACACTTAAAAGATGTATTACCACAAGTTGATGAGAAAAAAGAGACTTTAGATACAAATATAAAAATAGAACAAGTTGTAAAACCAAATCAAAAAATATTAGTACAAGTAAAAAAAGATAGTAATGAACAAAAAGGAGCAAGAGTATCAACACATATAAATTTACCAGGTAAATATATTGCACTTTTACCAAATTCTGATATTATAACAATTTCACAAAAAATAGAAAATAAAAAAGAACAAGATAGATTAATGAAACTAGTAAAAGAAAATTTGAGCAAAGGAAATGGAGCAATAATTAGAACATCAGCAGAAAACAAAGAAAAAGAAATTATAGAAGATATAAAAAAGATAGAAAAAAAATGGAATGATATTATTCAAACTAGTGTTAATCCAAAATTAAACAAAGCAAAATTATTATATAAAAGTGAAAATATTGTAGAAAAAATGTTAATGGATTTAGCAGATGAAAATATAGAAAAAATAACTGTAAATGATAAACAAATAAAAAAAGAATTAGAAAATTTAAAAAGTGAAAATAAAGAATATGAAAATATAAAAATAGACTTAAAAGAAAAAGAAGATGTATTAGATATTTATGATTTGAAAAAACAAATAGAAAAATTACAAAATAGAAAAATATGGTTAAAATGTGGAGGTTTCATAACAATTGATAAAACAGAAGCATTAACTGCAATAGATGTAAATACAGGAAAATATACAGGAACACAGAATTTAGAACAAACTGTATGTAGAGTAAATAAAGAAGCAACAGTAGAAATTGCAAAACAATTAAGATTAAGAGATATAGGCGGAATAATTATTATTGATTATATTGATATGAAAAATCCAGAAAATAAAGAAAAGATAGAAAATCTTTTAAAAGAAGAACTAAAAAAAGATAGAAGTAAAACTCAAGTAGAAGGATTCACTAAATTAGATTTAATAGAATTAACAAGAAAACATATATGTAGTCATAGAAATTAGAAGGAGATTTAATATTGAAAGTAGGATTTATACATTTAGGATGTAGCAAAAATTTAATTGATACAGAAGCAACAATTCGGATTATTTAAAAAACATAAATTTGAAATAGTAAATAAACCAGAAAAAGCAGATATATTAGTAATAAATACTTGTGGATTTATTGAACAAGCAAAAGAAGAAGCGGTAAATACTATTTTAGAAATGGCAAAATATAAGGAAAAAAATTGTAAATATTTAATTGTTATGGGATGTTTAGTTCAAAGATATTATAAAGAATTAATAAAAGCTATTCCAGAAGTTGATTTATTCATTAAGATAGATGAATATGATAGGCTATGGGATAAAATAGAAGATTTAGTAAAAAGAAATACTGTTCAATTAAGTAATAAAAAAACAACAAAAAAAATACTTGAAATACCTAAAATGCCGATGTTAGATCAAGAAGAATTTTTAAATAGAATTATTACAACAGGTAAAAATTATGCATATATAAAAATAGGTGAAGGTTGTAGTAATAGATGTACTTATTGTGCGATTCCATATATTAGAGGACCATTTGTAAGTAGAAAAAAAGAAGATATTATAGAAGAAGCAAAAATACTTGCAAAAAAAGGAATAAAAGAAATAATAATAATTGCACAAGATACAACAAAATATGGAATTGATTTATATGGAGAAAGTAAACTTGCACAACTATTAGAAGAAATAAGTAAAATAAATGAAATAAAATGGATTAGATTTTTATATTCTTATCCAGAAGGAATTACAGATGAATTGATTGATGTAGTTTCTAAGAATCCTAAAATTGCAAAATATTTTGATATACCAATTCAACATATATCAGATAAAATTTTAAAAAGGATGAACAGGAAAACATCTAAAGAACAAATAAATACTTTAATACAAAAAATAAGAAATAAAATTCCAAATGTAGTATTAAGAACAAGTTTAATGGTAGGATTTCCTGGTGAGACTAAAGAAGATTTTGAAGAATTATTAGAATTTATAAAAATTGCTAAATTTGATAAATTAGGAGCTTTTATGTATTCAAAAGAAGATGGTACACGGAGCTGCTAAGATGAAAGAACAAATTCATTGGAAAACTAAAAAATTTAGATATAATAAAGTTATGGAATATCAAAATAAAATATCAAAAGAAATTATGAATAAAAAAATTGGTAAAGATATAGAAGTTTTAATAGAAAATATGTCTTTTGATGGTAAATATTATATTGGAAGAACTCATCAAGATGTACAAGATATTGATGGATTAGTATATATTAAAAATGATGAAAATAAGAAATTATTAGATAAAATAATTAAATGTGAAGTAATAGATTGTACAGACTATGATTTGGTAGCAAAAATCAAATAAAATTGGAGGAAAATAAATTGTATATTATAGGAAAAGTACAAATACAAGGTGAAAAAAAAGATTTGTTAATTAAACAAGAAGATAATCTTTTTAAATATTATAGCCTAGAAATATTAGGAGCTTATTTACTTCAAGGAAAAGAAAGAAATATTGTTTTTAAAGAAAATATTAAATTACTTGATAAAACAAAGTCAAAAATTATAGAATTATTAGATAAAAACAATATAGAAAATAGTAAAAATATGAAAATTATTGGTAATATTATTTTAGAAGGAAAAACAAAAGAATTATTATTAAGAAATGAAAATGGAATTTTTAAATTTTACTATTTAAATTTAATTGGTGTATATACATTGAAAATGCCAGGAAATTTAATTATTTTTAGAGAAGATACATTAGAAAATAAAGTATCAGCAGATATTAAAGATATTCAACCAAAAAAACAAATATCTGAAACAGAAAAAGAACAAATACAAAAATTTTTAGAAAAAATTAGAATATTAGATATTATTGAAAGATTACAAATAGAACAAAAAACTCTTAGTGAAAGGACTAATTATAATAAAACTATAAGTAAAGATAATGTTAAACAAAAAGAAATTGATTTAAATAAAAAAGAAAAAGAAACAATTGAAATGAAACAACAACCTAAGCAAGAAAAAAATAAATTAGGTGATATAAATATAAAACAAGAAGTTAAAATGAATACAAGAGTTACTGATATGAAAAATTTAGAGCAAGTTTTACAAAAAAGTGGAAAACTTTCTAAATTGGAAAATGGTGATAAACCTGCTAAAATGGGAATTGTTGAATCAGATGATTTAAAAAAGTTAAAGGATGAAAAAGGCCAAAAAGAAAAAGCTCATAGTTCAAGATATGAAGCTGTAGTTGTAACACAAAAAGGAAATGTACAAGCTTTAGATTTAGAAAATGATACTACAGAAGGGACAAATCCATTGGAGAAGAATTATCAAGTAAAACAGGATGGTTCAGTAAAAAGTGGTGATGTTATAACAAGATTAAAAGTGGGAGAAGGAAGTATTGCAGTTGAAAAAGGAAAATATGGTGAAGTAGAAGTTTTTCATTCTCCAAGGAAAACTATTGGAGGTAAAAACATAGAAGGAAACAAGAATTTAGATAGACAATTAGAAACATCAAATTCTAAAAACCCAATAGAAGGTACTGATATAGAAACTTTAAAATTAGCACAAGAATATAATGATGGATATAGATCAGTAGAAGAAGGATATCAAGAAATGGAAGCTCATAAAGAAAAAAATAAAGATTGTGAAGAAATGAAAGTAGAAGAAATAGATGGAGATCCAAATACACATTCTCATACACATAATGAAGAAGAATTTGTACAATTGTCTTCAGGAGAAAAAGTTACCTATAATGAATTAGCAACTAGATGGGGATTTTACAAAGATGGAAAACCAGATGCTGATTTTGTAAAAGAAAAATTCAAACAAAAAGAAGAAGATAAAAAGCCAGAAGAAGTAATAGAACAATTAGATGAAGAATATGAAGATCCAAGAGCACCAGAAGGAAGAACTTAAAAAATACGACACAATTTTGTGTCGTATTTAACTTTTATATAGGATTTACATGAACTACAGTTTTATATATTTTTTCTAATCCATTTATATTAGTTTCTAAGCTATCTGCTAAACTATGACTTTCAAATGTAGACATATTACCATCTAAACTAATTGTTAAAAAAACTAAATATCTATCACCAACAGGTGTTGAAATAATATCATCAATTTTTTTAATTTCTTTATAACTATTTGCAATATCAAGTATTAAATCTTTTGTTTTATCATCTAAACTTATATCCATTAAAACATTATAGCTTTCAATAAAAATTTTTACACCTGTGTAACAAATCCAAATTGAAATACCAATACCAACAATACTATCAAAAATATATATATTAAATAAAGTTAGTAAAATAGATATTAAAGTAAATGTTGTTATAATACAATCATTACGATGGTCTTTCATATTAGCTTCTAACAATATATTATTATATTTATCATTAGCTTTTTTTGTATATATGAAAAGACATAGTTTTATTATAATTGTTGTAATACATACAATGACTAATATCCAAGAAAATTGAAGACTACTTCCTAAAAATAAAACTAAAACAGAATCATATAGTAATTTTGCAGAAACTAATATCATAGAGATACTTATAAACATAGAAAAAATGTATTCTGCTTTTCCGGTGTCCTAAATTGTGGTCTGCATCTTTTGGTTCACTTGCAATTTTATTCCCAATGAAAGTCATTAGTGATGCAAAAATATCACTAGCACTATTAAAGCTATCTGCAATTAATGCTTGGCTATGGCTTATAAATCCTATAATTGCTTTTATAATTAATAAAAAGATATTTCCTATAATTCCATATATACCAGCTTTTTTTGTTAAGGTAAATTTTTCTTCCATTAAATCAACTCCATTTTTTATCATAGA
>CANPZA010000015.1 GCA_947588915.1 uncultured Clostridia bacterium | reverse complement strand
TGTCCTTCTGTTACAGATTCACTAGTTAAAAAATATCTTTTATATTTTTTCAATTTACATTCCTCCATTCTTTTATTTCTCTTAATACTACAAAATTTTATTTCAAAAGATTTTATTTAAACATTACCTCATCGCCTTTCTGCATTCGCACCACAATCGATTTTGTGGCTTTTTTATCTTAACTTAGATAAGTTACTCGACCTATTCTTTATCCTATTACTCTAAATTTGAAATTTTTTCAATAAAAATTTTATCCATACATAAAAAAAGATAGTTTAATTCACTATCTTTTTATGTATTCATTGATTTTTTTCACACTATATTATATTTTTTAATCTTATGAAACTAGTAATTTCAAGCTTTCTGTTAGTATTCTTAATTGTTCCAATGTTTTAAAGGAAGGGTCTCCTTCTTTTATTCTTAATGTTTTTCTTATTTCTTTTGGAATAACAACTCTTCCTAAATCATCTATTCTTCTTACAACTCCAGTTGCTTTCATAATATTCCTCCTTGTTAAAGTTTTTGTTTATATTTTTATTATGACAAATAAGGAAAAAATTATGCATAAAAAAGAAGACTTTTTAATAAAGTCTTCAAAATTCTATTGTATTTTATTTAATCAATTAAAAACCTACTTTATATTTATCTAATATATATCCTAAATCCTTTGAAAAATTCTTTAACATAACAATTTTTATTGTAGGATCTTTTCCTCTTAAATAATCATCTATAACTTGTTTTAATAGTTTTATATTTTTCATTTCAGGTTCTATTTCTTTATGATGTCTTGCAGCTCTGTCAATAAGTTTTTCTTTTATTAATACTATATCTTCATTGCTTGCACATGAAATTCTTTGAAATAATTGATATGGATCATAATATTTAAAAATTGGTATTTCCATACACTCTTTATCAAATTTTTCATAAAACAATTCCATTTTCATAGGTATACATTTCATAATTTCTTCTGCTTTTTCCCTATACATTTTTTCTAGTAATTGTTCATTTAATATTTCGAAATGTTTTAAAATTTCTTCCATATCTTCTTCAAGTTCTTCTATTGCAATTTTACCTAATTCTTCATTTGGATTTTCACAATACTTAGATGTCAAAGATGCTTTATTCATTCCTGTAAAAAATATATTTTTTAATGTTTTTAAATCATATTCAATTAGATTTTTTCTAGAAAAATAGCTAAAATAAGCATATAGTTTTACTGTATCAATTAAACTTAGTCTTCCATTTTCTACATCATTTATTACCTCTTTAATAACCCCCTCAAATTGGTCATCAGAAATTTTCCAGTATTCTTCAGTAAGTAATCTTTTATATCCTGGCAAATTCTCTGTATCTACAGTATTTCTTATAGTTTCCATATTATCTTTAAATAACTTCATATCAAATATACGAGTTCTTACATAATACTCTATAAATTTAAAGAATCTATATTCTGATTTAAAATTATAATAATAATTATTATCAAATTCTTTTATATAAAATTGCCTATTATCCATTAAAATTCTAGAAGATACAAGTATAGCTTTATATTCTTCATTATCCTTAATGTTTACAAATTTATCCTTTGTTATTTTACCTGCTTTTATTTCAAATGAAACAGCAATTGTAAATATTAACATTGTTTGCATAACTCTATTATTTGTATTTGGATATGATTTATTTACCATTTCATATATTTTTTTAAAGTCATTTAATGCATGTTTTAAAATTCTTAGATTTCTAGTTCCACTTTTATTAAAAGTTGATACAATAAGTCTTGTATTTTCTCTTAAAAATCTAATCAAATCTGGATTGTTTTCATATCTCATTAAAATACCATTTATAATATAATCAAATTTAGGTGCATATTCAAAAGTTTCACCAATTAGTTTTTCTTTTATTCTTTCATAATCATTTGCTTTATCAAATACATGCTCAATTTTATCTTGTATTTTTTCAACCATTGGTTTGTCTGTTTTATTTAATTCGTTTTGTTTATCTAAAAGATATGTTGCAATAAATGTTTTCATTTCCAAATTAGAACTTTTTAATTTTGTTGAAAGTTCTTTTTCATTACATATAATAATTGTTTTTATATTATCATGTTCTACAAAATTATTTATATAGCCTAATATATCAATAACATCTACATTTGCTCTTTCTAGGTCATCAAAGCATAATACTTTATCATCTGTTGAAAAAAACTCTGCATAATTTACTCTATCTCCATTTTGTGTAACACCAAAAAAGTTAGCCATATCTATTCCTGTCTTTGCATATTCTGGAATAGTAGTTTGTCCATTCGCATTCATAAATTTTCTAAGATTTTTATCCATTAAATGAGTTGTTTCTATAAATATTTTCTTACTTATTTCTTCTAAGTTTGATATACCATACAAAGACATATAAATGGTTGTATACCTTTTTCCATTTAATTCTAATGATTCTATTTTATTTTTAATTTTATTATTCCAAAAGTGTGTTTTTCCAGATCCCCATTCACCATTTATCATGATTGCATAATCTGTATAATCTGATCTCACATAATCTAGTATACTTTCAACTAAATCTTCCATCTTTGTCCTCCTTGTATATTTAATCTTTTGCAATTGTAAATATTCCTATTTTTGCAGGATTAGCTTGTTTTAAAATCTTACTACATTCATTTACTGTACTCCCTGTAGTATAAACATCATCTATTAATAATATTTTTTTATTATATAATAATTCTTTATTTTTTAATTCATAAACTCCTTGTATATTTTTTATTCTTTCTTCTTTATCTAATTTACTTTGCTCTATAACATTTTTTGTTTTAAAAAGACAATTGCAGTTATATTCTAATTGTAATTTTTTAGCCATTTCTTTTGCAATCAAAGAGCTTTGGTTATATCCTCTTTGTTTTTGTCTTTTTTTACTTATTGGAACTGGTATTATTGTATCATAACTTTTCAAAATTTCAAATAATTTTTCCTTTTTTAATAAAAAATTTACAATAGTCTTATATAAATATGATTTATCATTAAATTTGTAATTTAAAATTATTTTTCTTATTGTTCCCTGATACTTAAATAGATATAAATGTTCTTGAAAAAATTTATTGACATTTTCATTTTGTTCTACTAACAATTCACTTTCTTTTTCTAAAATTTTTTCACATTTTTTACATAAAAATTCTTGATTTAACTTTCCACATATTCCGACATGTTGGTGGATAAATAAGATTTAATATTTGATTTAAAATTTTAATTCTCCTTTTAATTTAAAAATTTATTATTGAATAAAAATTCTTTTTTAGTTTTAATACTATATGATTTCCTAAAATTTACTTGTTACATTATAATTTCTTTTTATAATAAAGTCAATATTTAATTCTAGTTTTAGGTAAGAAATTTTTAAATAAAATCTATTAAAAAACAAAGCCAAAAGTTAAATTCTTCTAGCTTTGTATATTCCTCATTTTATATTCTAATCCTGTATTTCTCTTTTTTACATCTACATTTTGAATCATAAAATCTACTACTTTTTCTATTCCGACAATGATTAGTAATTTTTTAGCTCTTGTAATACCTGTATAAAGTAAGTTTCTTGTAATTAGCATTGGAGCTGCAGATGGTAATACCATAATTACAACATCAAATTCGCTACCGTTGTGATTTGTGAATAGTTATACAATAACTATGTTCAATTTGATCTAAATCAGAAAAGTCATACCAAGCTACTTTTTCATCATCAAATCTTATTTCTATTTGTTTTTCTTGCTCATCCACATTTGTTATTGTTCCTATTTCTCCATTAAATACACCACTTCCGATAATCAATTTTCCCATTTACATCTTTTTCCCAATAAATATCATAATTGTTTTTAATTTGCATTACTCTATCCCCTACTCTATAAGTTGCTCCCATACTAGATTTTTCAGGCAAATTATCAATATTAGGGTTTAACTGTTGTTGAAGTGCTTTATTTAGTTCTTTTGTTCCAAGCATACCTTTTTTAGTTGGAGAAAGTACTTGTATATTTTTGAAGAAATCAAAATTTCCATAATTTTTTAATCTTCCTGTACATAGTGAAATTACCTCTTGTAACATTTTTTCTTCATATATTCCTTTTATAAAGAAAAAATCTTCATTTGTATCATCAAAATTTTCATCTTCTTTACTTAAAAACTTTTCACCCTTATTTACCCTGTGAGCATTTAATATAATTTTGCTTTTAGCTGCTTGTCTAAAAATTTTGTCTAGATGTATAGTTTTAATTTTTTCTGAATTTATTAAATCTTTTAAAACACTTCCCGGTCCAACAGATGCTAGTTGATCTACATCACCTACCATTATTAATTTAGTTCCTTGATAAATGCATTTTAATAAATAATTTATTAAAAACATATCTACCATTGACATTTCATCAACTATTATTAAATCTGCATCTATGGGTGTGCCTTCATAATCTGATGTATTTTTGTAAAGACTATCTTCATCAATTTTTCCAATTTCTAATAATCTATGAAGAGTAGAAGCTTCCTTATTTGTTGTTTCTGTCATCCTTTTTGCCGCTCTCCCTGTTGGAGCACATAAAACTATTTTTTTTGCTTTATTTTCATAAATATCTATTATACTTTTTATAATTGTTGTTTTTCCTGTACCTGGACCTCCTGTTATTATAACTACATTATTTTCATTTACTAATTTTATTGCTTCTTTTTGCTTATCTGATAATTCTATTTCTGAATTCTTTTCTACTTTTTTTAATTCTGATGTTATATTTGGTAGCTTTTTCATATTTTTTGCTTTTTGAAGTTTGTCTATTCTATAAGCTATTTCTTCTTCCACTTCGTAAAATTCATATAAATAAACATATTCTTCTTGTTTTCTTTCTTCTATTACTATCTCATTATTTACTCTTAAATTTATTAATTCATTTTCAATATTCTCTTTTTGTATATCTAAAAGCTCTATTACAAATTGAATTAAATTAGTCTTTAATACACAACTATGTCCATTATATGTACTTCTAATAAGAGCATATTTAATTCCACTTTGAATTCTTTTTTCATTATCATATTTTATTCCTAAATCTATTGCCATTTTATCAATTTGCCTAAAATTTACTCCTCTGGCTATATCTATTAATATATATGGATTTTCCTCTATCTGTTTAATAGCATTTTTCCCTAATAAATCATATACTTTTTTTGCATATTCTGCACCAATTCCAAATTTTTCTAAAAATCCAACAATTTGCCAGACTTCCCAATTTTGTATAAAACTTTCTGCAATTTCTTGAGCCTTATTCTCTGATATTCCCTTTATTTCCGCTAGTCTTTTGGGATCATTTTTAAAAATATTTATAGTTTCATTACCAAATCTTTTTATAATTCTTTTAGCAAGTGCCTCTCCTATACCTTTTATATTTCCATTTGCCAAATATTTTTGTAATGCTCCTATATTTTGAGGTAACATTTTTTGAAAGGAATCTATTTTAAATTGTCTTCCATAATCTTTATGTTCTACAAATTTTCCTATTAAATTTAATGTATCTCCTATATTTACAAATGGCAAATAACCAACTACAGTAGTTATTTCTTCATCTGTTTCAAACTCTGCAATTGTATAACTATTTGATTCATTTTTATATATTATACTTTGTACTTCTCCTATTATTTCCATATATCCACCCTTAAATATCTCCATTGTCTATATCTTTCACAAATTTTTCTTTTATTTCTAATGGTAATAACAAAATTTTTTTAACATCTTCTTTTTTTATTATTTCTGGAATATATTTTCCACTATCAATATATTTAGGATTATTTGAAAATTCAGGTCCTTGTCCTGTTCCTAATTTTCCATCTAAATATTTGCATAAGAAAAATATTTCTTTTTGATCTAATTTTTCTGATTCAAATTCATATAATTTTCTAATAATTTCCACATCAATTCCAAATTCTTCTTTTATTTCTCTAATTGTCCCTTCTTCATAAGTCTCTCCTTCTTCCAAACCTCCTCCTGGAAAAGTATAATATTCTTGTAAATTATTTTTATTTTTTACTTTTAATCTATGCATAAGTGCATATCCATTTTCCATTGGAATGATTCCTGCAACTCTTATTCTTTTCATATTGTTCTCCTTGTATTTATTTTCATAATATTTAATAAGAATCCCTCAAAAAAGAGAGATTCCTTTTGCTACTCCATAAGCAATTCTTTCCGCAATGAAACCAAAAGTTCAGAATTTTGTATTAATCTATTATAGCAATCTACTTGATACTTAGATGCTCCATCTGGATTGTTTATGAAGACTTCTCCACATACTAGCTTTATTCTTTTATATAAAGCTAATACCTCTACATCCTTTTGGGCTTCTTCTTGTAATTTTTTTACTACTTCTTTCCTTTTGGTAACAATTTCAGTCAAAGCTCTTGATTTACGCATAACACATTTCCTCTCTTTTTTTTAGGTCAGACATATATAATTACCATATGTCTTATTAGTATTTTACTGCTCTATATTTTAATACATTGTTTATATAAAATCAAGATAATTTTTCTTCAATTCTTACATTTTCTGCTCCCAAAATATTATCAAAAACTTCTTTTATTTTATCATTTAAATAAATTTGCCCACATGGTTTTATTTCTTCATTTATTTTTATTTGCACATTTATATTATTCTTATCTCCTTGAAAATAATGAATTGCACCTCTTAATTTATCTTTTTGTTCCTCATTTGCTTGTGTAATATTTAAAGTAAATATTTTTTGTTTTTGTTCACCAAAATCTTTTATTTCATTAGCTATTATTGTTGTGGTATCATCTTCTCTTATGCTTAAACGCCCATCTACCATTACAATATTTTCTTCTACTAAACTTTTACCTGCATTTAGATAAGCATTTTCAAATACAATTATTTCTGCTGTTCCATATAAGTCCTCTATTGTAACAAAGGCCATTATTTTATTGTTTTTAGTATATTTCTTTTTTATTGAAGTTATTATTCCTGCATATTTTATTTTTTGTCCATCTGTGTATTTAGGCTTTTCAGCTAATATGATTTCTCCTTCATTTAAATTTTGCATATTCATTTGTTCATCAATTTGTCTTAACTGCATAGTATTTATTGTTGTTTGTCTTTCTATTTGATCTTTTAATTTTGCTAAAGGATGTCCTGAAATATAAATTCCTAACATCTCTTTTTCTATTGATAATATATCTTTACTAGACATTTCTTCATGTTCATCAAATGTATACTTTGTCTTGTTTAATTGTTCTTTTTCTTCATTTGAGCCTAAATCAAACATAGATACCTGACCATTTAACCCTTTTTTATTTTCGTTTTGAATAATATCTATTATGTTTTCAAAAGATGCCAAAAGTGTACTTCTTGTTTGTTCAAATTCATCAAATGCTCCTGCTTTTATTAAACTTTCTATACATTTTTTATTTACAGATTCTCCTGCTATTCTTTCACAAAAATCTGTAAAACTCTTATATTTGCCATTTTCTTTTCTCTCTTTAACAATGCTATTTACTGGTGCTATTCCAACATTTTTAATACTTCCTAATCCAAAACGAAGTTTTGCAATTTGTGATTCTTTTGGTTTTTCATCATCATATTCTGTTGTAAATTTTGTATCACTTTTATTTATTTCTGGTTTTAGTATTTCAATTCCAAGTGATTTACATTCATCAATATATTGTGGTATTTTATCTAGATTTCCTAAAAAGCTATTTAATGTTGCTGCCATAAATTCTGCTGGATAATATGCTTTTAAGTAAGCAGTTCTATATGCTATTACGGCATAACATGCTGCGTGTGATTTATTAAATGCATATTTTGCAAATTCTGCCATTTCATCAAATATTTTATTTGCAGATTTCTCATCTATGCCATTTCTTATACAACCTGGAACAAGTACATTTCCCGCTTCATCTACTTGCCCATGAATAAATATTTCTCTTTCTTTTGCCATAACATCTAATTTCTTTTTTCCCATAGCACGTCTTACCAAATCTGCCCTTCCGTAAGGAATATCCTGCTAAGTCTCTTACTATTTGCATAACTTGTTCTTGGTAAACCATACATCCATATGTTACATCTAATATTGGCTCTAATCTTGGATGGGTATATTCATTATGACCCGGATTTAACTTTCCCTTTATATATCTTGGTATCTGATCCATTGGACCTGGTCTATATAATGAAACTCCTGCTATTAAATCTTCTAGGCAATCTGGTTTTAATTCTTTCATAAAGTTTGTCATACCTTGGGACTCAAATTGAAATATACCTGAGCTTTTCCCTTCTTGCCATAATTTATATACTTTAGAATCTGACATTTCTTTATCAAATTCTACATCTATTCCTCTATTTTCTTTTACCAAATCAATTGTATCTTGTATAACAGTTAATGTCCTCAATCCTAAAAAGTCCATTTTTAATAACCCTAATTCTTCTAAAGTTGTCATTATATATTGTGTTGATATTTGCCCATCACGGACATATAGAGGAACATATGTATCTACTGGCTCTTTCGTTATAACAACTCCGACATGCATGTGTTGATGCCTGTCTTGGCATACCTTCTAATCCCATTGCAATGTCTAGGACTTTTTTTACAGTTTCTTCTGTTTCATATCTTTGTCTTAGTTCTCTATTTTCTTCTAATGCTTTTTTTATAGTAATATGTAATTCATTTGGTATCATTTTTGCTAAACTATCTGCTTCTGAATATGGTATATCTAATACTCTTGCTACATCTCTTATTACCATTTTAGCAGCCATAGTTCCAAATGTAATAATCTGTGATACGTGGTCATGTCCATATTTATTAGATACATAATCAATTACATCTTGTCTACGCTCATAACAAAAATCAACATCAAAATCTGGCATACTAATTCTTTCTGGATTTAAAAATCTTTCAAAAAGTAGTCCATATTTTATTGGATCAATGTCTGTAATTTCTATGCTATATGCAATTATAGAACCTGCTCCAGAACCACGCCCGAGGCCCTACTGGAATTTTATGTGTTTTTGCATAATGTATAAAATCCCATACAATTAGGAAATAATCTACATATCCCATTTTTTTGATAACACTTAATTCATATTCTGCCCTATCTATTATTTCTTGTGATGGATTTTCGCCATATCTATTTTTTATTCCATCATCACATAATTTTTTAAGATAATCATAATGTGTTTCAAATCCCTCTGGGACATCATAATTTGGTAGTATTGTATGTCCAAATTCAAATTCCACATTACATTCTTCTGCTATTTTTACTGTATTTTCTATTGCTTCTGGAATAGCTTTAAAATATTCTATCATTTCTTCTGGTGATTTTACATATAACTCATCTGTATCAAATCGCATTCTATCTGTATCACTCATTCTTTTACCAGTTTGTATACAAAGTAAAACCTCATGATTATAACTATCTTCTCTTTTTAAATAATGTGCATCATTTGTTGCAACTAATGGAATATCTAATTTTCTTGCTAATGCAATTAACTTTTGATTTGCTAAAACTTGTTCTTTTATTCCATTGTTTTGTATTTCTATATAATAATCTTTTCCAAATACTTTTTTATGCCAAAGAGCTATTTCTTCTGCTTTTTCATTTTCTCCATTTGTTAAAGCTTGATTTACCGCTCCTGCTAAACATGCGCTTAAACAAATTAGTCCTTCACTATATTTTTCTAATACTTCTAAATCAATACGTGGTTTATAATAATATCCATCTACAAATCCGATAGATACTAATTTGCTCAAGTTTTGATATCCTTTTTGGTTTTTTGCAAGCAAAATTAAATGGTAATAATGATTGTCTATGTTTGGTTCTTTATCAAATCTACTTCTTGGTGCTACATATACTTCACATCCAATTATGGGTTTTACACCCTCTTTTTTACATGCTTTATAAAAGTCAATTGCTCCATACATAACTCCATGGTCAGTAAGTGCTATTGCATCCATTCCAAGTTCTTTTGCCCTTTTAGGTAAATCCTTTATTCTGTTTGCTCCATCCAATAGGCTAAATTCACTATGTATATGTAAATGAACGAAATTAGACATTTCTTTCCCCTTTCTACTTTATCTTACCCATATAGATATACTCTTTCCTTTTACTTTAAAATTGCCATATCCTTCTTCATCAATAATTACTTTTTCTTCACAATTTCCTAGACTATCAATAAATGTCTCTCCTGCAAAATGCGTTCCTATATACATTTTCTTTTCTCCATCACCACTATTTGAAATAACTACAGCTAAACCTGATTTAAGATGTTCGGTATCTCCTTGTCTTGTCCAACCTATATAATTTGGATTATCAAAGTAATCATTTTGTTCTCCATATGCTTTATCTTTTCTTAATTCTATTATTGTTTTTAATTCTTTTACTGGTTCTATATTATCATGTGGTATGCCATAAAAATCTCCATAAAATACACATGGATATCCTTCATTTCTAAGTAGAATTAAGCTGTATGCTGCTGGCTTAAACCATTTTTCTATGAAGCTTTGTAAAGCTTGACCTGGTTGTGTGTCATGGTTATCTACAAATGTAACTGCTTTTGATGAATTTTCTTTTACTAGTGTACCTTCTAATATTTTTGACATATCATAATTTTCATTTTTAGATGCTGCTTCTAGATTATAGTGTAAAGGTACATCAAATAAAGATATTTGTCCTTCTGTTTCTTCTATATATCTATGTAATTTTGAAACATCTCCACTCCAATATTCTCCAACTGTAAATAATTCTTCATTTGTTTGTTCTCTTAAGTGTTTTATCCAGTTCTTATAAAAATCTGCATCTATGTGTTTTACAGCATCTAATCTAAAACCATTTACTTTTGTTTCTTCTAAATACCATTTCCCCCATTTTTCACATTCTTCTATAACTTCTGGGTTTTCAAAATCAAGATCGGCTCCCATTAGATAATCATAATTTCCATATTCTTCATCAACTGCATCACTCCAATCTTTATTTTTAAATTTAAAAATTGCATGTTGTTTTGTGTTTTCATCATAATCTATACCATCGAAATGTGTCCAATTCCATTCAAAATCTGAATATTTATGTTTTCTTCCTGGAAATGTAAATTTAGTAGCTACTCTTATAGTTTCTTGATTAGATATTGGTTCATTATGATTTCCCCAATCTACTTTTGTGGCAGGTATAGTTTGTAGCATATCTGCTCCCATTTTATGGTTTAAAACAATATCAGCATAACTCTCAATACCATTTTGTCCTAATCTTCTGATACAATTTAAATATTCTTCTTTTGATCCATATTTTGTTTTAATGCTCCCTTTTTGGTCAAATTCTCCTAAATCATATACATCATAAACAGCATACCCTACTTCATCTTTACCACCAAATCCCTTATATGCTGGTGGAAGCCATAAGGCTGTTATTCCTAATCTTTGTAATTCTTCCGCTTTATTTGAAATATCATTCCATAAATTTTGCTTACAATCCATATACCATTCAAAATATTGCATAATTATTCCATTTATTTTTTTCATTTATTCTCATCCTTTTATTTATTTTTTTATTTAAATAAATTTATCACATTTTAACATTTTTATCAAGTACAATATTCTGATTCAATAGCATAATCTTTTGTAGGATAACTTTTGATAGAAATTTTAAAAGTATTTGTTTTATTGACATTTTGGATCGTTTTAATTATAATATTCCATAGTATTATAAAATCGAGGTGTAAATTAGAGTGAATTTTGTATTTGAAAGGAAAATTAATTATTATGAAACAGATAGAATGGGGATTGTCCATCATTCTAATTATATTCGTTATTTGGAAGAAGCTAGATGTGAAATGTTAGATTTTGCTAAAATGCCTTATTGTGATTATGAAAAAAGCGGTATAATGATTCCTGTTCTTGGTGTTAATCTTAATTTTAAAAAACATGTTACTTTTGATGATATAATTGAAATTAAACCTTTTGTAAAGGATTTTAATGGTGTTAGACTAACTATGGGATATAATGTAACAGATAAGAAAAATGGTAATATTGTTTTAATTGGCGAAACTAAACATTGTTTCACAGATAATAATTTAAAACCAGTCAATTTAAAAAAGGTTTCTCCTGATTTCTATCAAAAATTCGAAAATCTAAAAAAATTAGAAAACTAAAAGGGAAAAAGGGACGTTCTTTAAATCCCTTTACTTAAAAATAGTCAGTATAAAAAGCTAAGTTAAACTCACTTAGCTTTTTTACACTTAAAAGGGATTTAAAGAACGTCCCTTTTTCCCTTTATTCTAAAAATATCTCTTTAATAATCCTTCAAATCCTTTTCCATGTCTTGCTTCATCTTTACACATTTCATGAACAGTATCATGGATTGCATCATATCCTAATTCTTTTGCTCTTGTTGCCAATTCTTTTTTCCCTTTACAAGCTCCACATTCTGCTTCTGCTCTTAATGTAAGATTTTTCTTAGTATCATCATATACTATTTCTCCTAATAACTCTGCAAATTTAGCAGCATGTTCCGCTTCTTCAAATGCATATCTTTTAAATGCTTCTGCAATTTCTGGATATCCTTCTCTATCTGCTTGTCTACTCATTGCCAAATACATTCCTACTTCTGTACATTCTCCAGTAAAATTGTCTTTTAATCCTTTTACAACTTCTTCATCTAAACCTTTTGCTACACCTATTTTGTGTTCATCTGCATAACTTGCATTTCCTTGTTCTTCTTTTCTTTCTTCAAACATATCTTTCCCTGCTCCACATTGTGGACATCTTTGGGGTGCTTCTTCACCAAAGTGAATGTATCCACATACTTTACATACATAAGCTTTCATTATATTACCTCCATTTTATTTATTTTACTTTTTCATTATATATTTTTTTATAAATTTGTCAAGTAAGTTTTTTATTATAATATAATGAGAATAAACTATCACAGAAAAGTTTATAGTTTTTTGTATTTTCACTATTGGCAAACAAGGAAATTTGTGATACAATTGCATAAGAATTTTAAATTAATTTGTCAAAAGATGAAATGGAGGAAATTATAATGGAGCTAAATAGATGTAGTAGATGTGGTAGCTTTTATGTATCAGAAGGAAATGTATGTCCTAAATGTAGTACAAAGGATGGATTTGAATTTTCAACATTTAAATCTTATGTTGAAGAAAATGGATTAGAAAATTCTCTAAACACTATTTCTAATGATACTGGTATTTCTGTTAAAAATTTAAATCGTTTCTTAGAATATGAAGAATTCCAGAACTATCAAAAAGAGCTAAATAGTATAGAAAAATTAAAAGATGCTATTGACAAACTGAAATAAAATTTACAAAAAGGTGGTATATAATAGATGAAAAATGTTTTTGAGATACTAGATGAAAGGGGATATATTGAGCAACTTACTCATCCTCAGGAAATAAAAGAACTTTTTGGAAAAAAATCTGTTCCTTTCTATATAGGAATTGATCCAACAGCAGATAGTTTGCATGTTGGACATTTTGTTTCCTTAATGGTTGCAAGTCATATGCAAAAATGTGGTCACAAACCAATTATATTAGTTGGCGGTGGTACAGCAACTATAGGAGATCCATCTGGTAAAACGGATATGAGAAAAATGCTATCTCGTGATGAACTTGATCATAATGTTGAGTGCATTAAAAAGCAAATAGAAAAATTTGTTAATTTTGAAGGAGAAAATGCTGCAATTATTGTAAATAATGCAGATTGGTTACTAGATTTAAAATTTGTAGATTTCGTACGTGAAATTGGAAGTCTATTCTCTGTAAATAAAATGCTTGCGGCTGAGTGTTATAAACAAAGATTAGAAACAGGTTTAACTTTCTTTGAAATGAGTTATATGCTAATGCAATCTTATGACTTTTTATATTTATATAATAAATATGGTTGCAAACTTCAAATGGGCGGTAATGACCAATGGTCTAACATAATTGGTGGAGTTGAATTAATCAGAAAAATTGGAAAAGATGATTCTTTTGGTTTAACATTTAAACTTTTAACTACCAAAGAAGGCAAAAAAATGGGTAAAACTGAAAAAGGTGCTTTGTGGTTAGACTCTAAAAAAACATCTCCATATGAATTCTATCAATATTGGAGAAATGTTGAAGATGCAAGTGTTGAAAATGTATTTAAAATGCTTACATTTATGCCTATAGATAAGATAAAAGAACTATGTTCATATAAAGATGAAAGAATAAATGAAGCAAAAAAAATTCTAGCATATGAAATAACAAAACTCGTTCATGGAGAAGATGAAGCAAAAAAAGCTGAAGAAGCATCTAATGCATTATTTAATGGGAAAGGTAGCATAGATAATATGCCTACAATAAAAATAGAAAATCAAAATATATCTATTATAGATGCCATTATTTTAGCTGGAATTGTACCATCTAAAGGTCAAGCAAAAACTTTAATTACTCAAGGTGGAATATCTCTAAACGATAAAAAAATAACAGATATAAATTATAATCTATCAGAAAAAGATTTTACTGAAGGATATGCAATATTAAAAAAAGGAAAAAAATCATTTTATAAACTAGGAATTTAATGATGAGAGAGGTAAATTTGGGACAGGTACAACTTTACCTTTTTTTATTTTATCGAAATAAATTTATGCCATTAAATAAAAAGGTAAAGTTGTACCTGTCCCAAATTTACCCAATCAAAAAAAACTATCTACTCTTTTCTACTATTTCTACTATATCTGCTATATATTCTCCTATTACTGGTATATTTAAGGTAACTATCTTTTTCAAAAATAATACTAGTATTGCAGTTACAATAGTTACACCTATACCAATTCCTACCCCTCTAAATATTCCAGCTATTAAGTTTCTTTTTATTATCTCTTTTTTACTTCCGAAGTATATATGACCATTCTAAGAAATTTCCCTCTTGTAATGTATTATTTAAACTTTCTATTGATTTTTTTAATAAATTTTCTTTTTTCTTTTTTAAGCACATAAAAAATCCACCTTTTATTATATTATAGTGGATTTTCTTACAAATATTATTCTTTTTACCTTAAAATTTAATTATTTATATCATTTACTACAGTAGAATTTACTATATTTGAAGATATTGTATTCATATCCTGGTTTGTTTCTTTTTCAATTTCTTCACGTTTTTTATCTTCTTCTGTTTTTACAGTTTCTAATGAATTAATTAATTCTTGTAATTTTTTTACATCTATACCTATTAATTCCCAATCATTATTATTCATAGATTCTGTTAAATTTTTATTTGCTCTGACTATAGCTTCTATTAATCCCTCTACATCTTCCGTGTTTTCTACTTCTATATTAACAGCATAAGTAGAAAGTAAGTTTTGTAATGCTATATTTAAAGTATCTCCAATTGCAACTTTACTTCCAGAAGCAACTATTACTTTTTTTAGAACTGGTATTTCAGATTCATTAAGCATAGTTTGATAAATAGGTTCTACATATAATAATGTATTATTTATTGGAATAATAATCATGTGTTTAGTAAGTCTAGTTCCAGTTATATTTAATTGTTCCATCTGAGCTGATATTACCTCATCTTCTTCTAATTGAGTATCTAATTGCATTGGTCCTACTACATTACTATCTGCTGAAAATTTATATAATTGTAATTCATTTATAGCACCATTTGTACTTCCTACTAAATAGGAAATTATATTTTGTTTTTCATTTGGTGTATAAATTTGAATAAGTCCTAATTTTTCATTGTTGTCAACTTTTACAATACTATAATATGGTTCTATGTAACTTCCTGTTGATCTAGTATTTCTAACACTGTTATATTTTGCTATGTCCCATAAATCATCTGCTCTATATAGCACATCTGGTTTTACATTATGATATGTTTTTAATATCTCAGACTGTACTTTATATAGGAATTTAGGATATACAAAATGATTTGATATATCTTCTGGAACTGTTTCATTTAAATCTACAAATAAATTATCATATATGTTTCTATATGCCATAGCAATTGGATCTGATCTGTCTGTTATATAATATGACATTGTTCCATCATATGCATCTATAATAACCTTTACTGAATTTCTAATATAATTTATACTTTCTCTTGTTCCATTATTTTCAATAGTTGTATATTGTGAATAAGGATAATTACTAGATACAGTATATGCATCTAATACCCATACAATTCTTCCATCTTCTGTTATAACCGTATATGGATTACTATCATAAATTAAATATGGTATTGCTTTTTTGGCTCTTTCTATAACATTGCGATTAAGTAAAATCTTACTATCACTTGTTATTTCATTTGAAAAGGCTAAATTTAAATCTCCTTTTACAATTCCTAAAATTAATCTATCTAAAAATCCCAGTTGCATACCTGCTTTTCCTGAATATGTAGAAGTATATTCTGTACCACTTTCATCAGTATAGTCATATTCTTGTTTATTTTTTGCATTAGTTGCTATAATTTCATTAGTTTCTAATCCAAAATAAATTCTAGGTTCTTCCATATTAATTTGTTCATCACTACCTGATATTTCTTTTTGTAAATATTTTATATTTCCTGTGTCTGTGCTTTCTGTCGCTGAAACAACAATTTCTCCATTACCATGTGTATATTCATAAGTCTTATTATTATATGTTCTTCCAGAGTTTATTATTTCTCTTGGTGCTAAATATATTAACCTTTCTTTCCCTAAAATTGAATATTTTGCTAAATTTGCATTATTGTAAGAAAAATATCCTGTTCCTGTTTGACTGTCTTTTAGTGTTTTTAACACTGCATCTTTAGTTATTATTGGTATATTTTCAATTACACTTGTACTTTCTTCTACTTCTTCTTGTGTTATTGTTCCTGAATTCTTTATATTTGTTTCTTGAATATTTATATTATATGCATTTTTTGTATTATTAATATTCTCTGAAATATAATCTTTTTCCCTATCTAATTCATTTGTACCTACAAAAACTATATCAAATATTATCATTGCAAAGAACAATACCACTAAATATCCTGGTATTATGGCTAAATTTTTTAATACTTTTCCTGTATTCTCTTCCTTAAAATATTTTAAGGCTCTATATGCAAATATTACAATAATAAATGCAAATATTATATATCCCCATAATTTTATCGTTGTTTCTGTTATACCTGCACCTACAATATCTATATTTTCATTTATAGTTAATAATTTTCCATATACCATATTTTGTGTATTTAAAATTGTTAATATAGCAATTCCAACAATTACAAGAAATACATTTCTTATTAGCTTTTTCATAAATAGACTTTTCTTAAACATTTTGCCATCAATTCCATCAAAAAACCTATTGAATACTATAACATAGTATAAAGCCATGTAAATTGATAATCCTATAAATAAGATTGTAAAATAGAATACAAATGTTTCTATTATTGGTTTTTGGAATATATAATAAGAAATATCTAATCCAAATATTGAATCTTGTATTCCAAATGATGTACTATTTATTACTAACATTACTTTTTGCATTAAAATAGCGGCTACTATTATACTAACTATTGCTGAAATGACTAGTGCTAATGATTTATTTAATAGTTTTGGCATTGGTTTTTCTTCTTTTTCAAAAAATGGCTTTAGCCCTTTTTTTATTCCTCTATTGGTAAGATATATTATAATATACAAAACAACAAAATTGATTGCCATAATACTATATTTATAAATTATATTTGTATAAAAAATATCAATATATTGTTCTCCAAGTTCTCTATATTCTAAATAACTTCCTCTTAATTGTATATAGCTAATCCCTGCAAATATTAGTAGAAATATTATTACTAACATCATTCTTGTTCTATTTTTTCCTTTTTTATTTCTTTGTCTTGTTTCTTTAGTATTAGCTGTATCCATTATTGTTTCTTGCTTTTTATTATCTTCCACAAAATTTACCTCCTATTTAAATTATCGCTTTTACAAAGTCCTCTGAATTGAAAATCTCCATATCATCTATTTGTTCTCCAACTCCTATAAATTTCACAGGAATTTTGTTTTCTTCTACAATTCCAATTACAACTCCACCTTTAGCTGTTCCATCAAGTTTCGTTAATACTAAACCTGTAATGTCTGCTTCTTCTTTAAATGCTTTTACTTGTGAAATTGCATTTTGTCCTGTTGTTCCATCTATTACTAATAATACCTCTTTGTCTGCATCTTGCATTTCCTTATTTATTACTTTTTGAATTTTATTTAATTCATCCATTAGATATTTTTTATTGTGTAATCTTCCTGCTGTATCTACAATTAAAACATCTGCATTTTTTTCTCTAGTTATTTTAATAGCATCATAAACAACAGATGCAGGATCTACCCCCTCTTCTCTTTTTACTATATCTGCTCCTGCTCTTGTAGCCCATATTTCTAATTGTTCTACTGCTGCTGCTCTAAATGTATCTGCTGCCGCAACCACTACTTTTTTCCCTTCTTTTGCTAATCTGTTTGCAATTTTTCCAATTGAAGTCGTTTTTCCTACACCATTAACTCCAACTACTAATATTACAGATGGTTTTGTATTTAAGTTTAATTTCACATCTGTTACATCCAATATTTTTTGCATTTCTTCCCTTAAAGCCTTTTTTACTTCTTCTTCATCTTCGATTTTTTCTTTTTTTAGTCTTTGCCTTAAATTTGATATTATTTTTATTGATGTATCCATACCAATATCAGACATAATTAATATTTCTTCTAATTCATCTAAAAATTCTTCATCTACTTTTCTAAAATTACTAAATACATTATTAATTTTTTCATTAAATGAGCTTTTTGTCTTACTCATTCCATTTTTTAACTTATCAAAAAATCCCATGTTTTTTCTCCTATCTTTATATTGCTATATTATTGTACCATATTCTGTCTTTTTTTTCCAGTATTTTAAATACTTTTTTACCTTATATAAGTTTATAATTTTTATTTCTTACATATGTGATAATTTTAACATAATAGAAGGTTTTTTACAACATATTTAAATATTATTAAAAACTTTTAAAATTTTTTGCTTATTTTTTTAGTTTTAGTGGTATAATTATAAAAGATTGGAGTTGATTTCAAAATGTCAAATGCAAAAGATGATGTAAATATTGAAAAATCATATGGAAAACAATGCTCTTTAAATAAGGAACAATTTATAGAAAACTTTAAAATTAATCAAGATGGCTTGACTACGGAACAGGCCAATAATAGAATAAATAAATATGGATTAAATGAAGTAAAACAAGCAAAACCAAAAAGATGGTATAACTATTTTTTTAGGAGTTTATTTAGTCCTTTTAATAGTATATTACTTGGGATTGCGTGTATATTGTTCTATACAGATGTATATTTAGCTCAAA
>CANPZA010000014.1 GCA_947588915.1 uncultured Clostridia bacterium | reverse complement strand
CCCAAGTTCCAAATCCTAATATGTTTGCTGGATTTTCTTCCGCAGTTTGTGTTACATATCTACTTCCTATTGGAAATACTAATTCTAATATTTCTAATTTTAAATTTTCTATTTTTTCTACACGAGGTATCATAATTGACACCTCCAATCGTTATTTAAAGTATAGCTCTCTCTCTCTCTCTCTCTCTCTCTCTCTTACAGTAGAGCGAGTTACAAAGTTTTATTTTCTTCATATTATCATTCTCCTATCTTAGTTTTTTACAATGTGGACACAGACTATGATGTTCTTTTCCACATATAACAAGTTATATATGGTTGAATATTATTATGTGGCTGATTTCCTCCAACTACACTTGAGCGATACCATGTTGGGCTATGTTCTCTTTGTCCTCTAAATGAGTAATTGTAATCACTGGTTACTGAATATCTTGCTAGACTACTTTCTGCTTCATCTTCAACAGCTGTACCATTTCCAATAGCTGTTAAATAATGATAATGTTCAGCTATTTCTTCAACAGTTAGTTTATGTGTTTTTTCTCCACCAGTTTGCTCAACTGTCTTAAAATCATTATCGTTTATATCTACACCTACTGGTACTTTACCGTTCTCCCCATGCTATCCAAGTTCCAAATCCTAAATAACTGGCTGGGTTTATACCAGATGTATTAAACTCTAATGAACCTATAGGGTGTTTCTTTTTATCAGATTCTAAAATAATATTTTCAATAATAGTTTGTAATCTTGTCAAACAAAAAGGTATCATACACTATATTCCCCCCTTACTACAAATTCAAAATAATTTCCCATACTTGCTTTCCAATCGGATGTAATTTTTATTTTATTGCTTATACTATTATTTTCTCCTACCTCTGAATAATGTCCTGTACCTAAGTCATCATATGTAGAACACTTTATTAATCTTTGTCCTACATAATACACATCAAGTACATCAGTTCCTACTTTATAGTAAAAGGGTACTTCTATCTCCGCTCCTAAAGCTGTGTCTTGAGAAATGTCTAGTCGGTATTTGTGGATTTCTATAATTGTATCTGTAAATTTTGCATTCTCTGGAACATTAGAATCTACTGTATGATTATTTACTTTTGAAGCATTATCGGCTGTTTTAGAATGGTCTGCTTTATCAGCATTTGTTGCCATGTCTGCACTTGTTGCTTTCATTGCATTATCTGCAGTCTTTGCATGGTCTGCTTCTTCTACAATACCATCATCATCTGTATCATAAATTAATTTTTGCATATCGCCTGAACCTTTACCATCTTTACCATTATATATTTGTATTTCTTTAGTAGTTCCATCTGTAAAAGTAATTCTATATGTATCAAGAGTTCCAGCATTGTGATTGCCTTCTACTAATTCATAACTTTCTATGCCATTCCCTACTTCACCACTCAATACTTGTTCCTTTAATTGTTCTATATATTCTTCTCTTACTTGTTCATTTGTTTCCCTTTGTGTTTCATTATTTTGTCGTTCTATTTCATTTGCTTTTCTTTTTTCTTCTTCGCTTTGTCTAAGCTCCTCTTGACTTTGTCTTGTTTCTTCTTGGCTTTGCCTAGTTTCTTCATTACCTTGTCTTGTATTTTCATTTTCTTGTCTTGTTGCTTCTTGATTATAAACATATTCATCTATTTTGTTCCAATTTTCATTTAAAGCTTTTGTTACATCAAATAAATTTTGGTTAGTTTCAGGATTATCGTGTTTAAATAATCCTATATGAGTTGTCTCGCTCCTCTCAACATCTCCTTTCAGTTATTATATTGTAAGAATTAACTTCTTCTTCTCCATATATTTACTGCATAAAATGGTGGTGTAATATCAATTTCTTCTTCATAAGTGCTATCTTCTCTCTTTTGAAAATTTCCTATTTGAGTAGGAGCTAAAACTGCTCCATTTTTATTTGAAACAACTCTTGTTCTGGTTGGAGTTGTTGACATATATACTAAATTAGAATCAAAAGAAACTGTTTGATAGTGCTGATGCTTATTTTTTAAATTTCCTCCTGTGCTTTTAACTATATGCTCGCTATCTGCTCCTAATAAAAACTTACCTTCTATTTGTTCCCAAGTTCCAAATCCAAATACTTCTTTTGGATTAGTATCAACTTCTGATATATAAAAACTTCCTACTGGGTGTTCTAATTCACGTTCTTTTTTTATCTCTTGTTCTACATATTTTTTTATATATTCCTTTACAAATAATTCTGTATTATCTTCCATTTGTTTTAAATTATTACTATCTAATGGTGTACTTTCATCTGGTTCATCTTTCCAACCTACTCTTTCTAAAACTATATCTTCCCTTTTATACCTCCTTAACCTACTCTTAAATATCCAAAAATATTTAATGTTGCCATAATCATTCCTGTTTTATATGCACAATTTTCATAATCTGTTTTTCCATCACCTATATAATCTGGTGGTGTATCAGAACTCATTATTAATAAATCCTTTTTTTCTTTTGAAGATAAATATTCAGACACATCAATACTTTTTATTATATCTAATTTTTGAATATTATCATTTGGAATTGATGGAGTATAACTATCAGTTCCAAATGCAGATTCAATCTCACTTCCAAAGTCCTGTATTGGAAGTGTTCCACCATACACATTGTAATCTTTATATGTATTGTTAGTACTTTTATGATACATTTTTATTTTTCTAGCATATCCCCAACCTTGTTTATTTTCCATATGTAGTTTTAATGGAATATGTTTTAATGTTACTGAGGCTGAAATTATAGTAAAATTTTCAGGGATATCTGGAGTAATAGTCATTACAATTGGGACATTCTCGCCTCGTGTTAACTCATCAACTTCAAAACCAACTGTATCATAATTCCCTTCATTATTCATAAAACTATTTCCAAATACATGACTACTTTTTCCAAAAAATTGCAAATTTGTTATTAGTCCTTGTCCTCCAATTAGCGATGCTCCATCTGCTAATTGAATACCTTTTTCATTAATTATTACTGTTTCATTAGCTATACTTGCATTGCCTTTTTCATCTATTGAAAAGCCTCCATTAATTGTTGTTAAGCCTTCTAATGCTAACTTCTCAGATTTTATTTTTATTTCTTCTGGGCTTAAATTTATCAATGAAACTATTTCATCTTTTCCAGCTTTTCTAGAAACTTCTAAACTAATTTCATCTGCTGTTTGTCTTATTTTAGAATTACTTTCAACTCTTGGTGCGTAATACTTGTTTAGTTCATTATTAAATATATATGTAGCTTTCATTAACCAATCTGTGTATTCCTTTATATAAACATAATTATTTCCTTTAAATAGTTCTAAATAAGTTTCTCCTAAAAGTTCTTCTTTTGGATTGTCAAAAATTGTTGCTGACCCTGTTTCTTCATTAATGTCTACATATCTTAAAACTTTAGCTGTACAAATACCTTTTTCCTCATCTATTTCTATAATAATTTTATCGTGGACATCATTGTAACTATGCAATGGAGTTTCTAATTCAAATTTATATTCGTGTCTATAATACCCATTAGAACGAGGTGTTAATTTTTTACTAGGGAAAAGACTTTTACTTGGTAATCTTGGGTCTGGTGTTACTAATCTACTTGTCCTTCCCACAACAATAGTAAAAACACTCCCTGTCATTGTGTTAGTATCTGCTTCAAATTTAACCATATTAGTAGGTAAAGCATCTTCTAATATTATTTCATTAGTTCCTTCTATTGTTTTTTGAAAATCATAAATGCTAGATACCGTATCTGTTATTTCATCTACATTTTGATTATGTTCTGAAAACTTATTACTAAATTCTGTTTGTTGCTCTATTAAGTCTTGTATTTGTCCGTTTATTTTATCTATTTTTCTTTCTATTTGACTAAACATTGTTTTTGTGTTTACAATATTTTTATATGCAGTTTGTGTTTTAGTCATTGCTTGTGTTTCTAAGGTTCCGCTAAACGCTCCATTATATTTAAATGTATGATTAAATATATATGACCAATGTTTAATATCCTTAGGGTCATATATTACAAGTAAATCTCCTGCATCAAGATAAGGAAATCCATAATAATTTGTTTTAAATGGTATATATTTTAATCCTTTTAATGCATTCCATAATTCAGTTATTACTTTTTCTCTTTCTCTTTGACTTATTAAAAATGGATTATCCTCAATTTTTAATTCAATTGCACCATTTTCTGCAACACTTTCATTATCTTGTATAATTGTATTTTCTCCATCTGTTCCAGAAATACTTAATATTAATTGATTAACTCCACCCCAGAACTCATTTCTTGTAAAATCTTCAAAATATGTATGACCTTCGATTGTTTCTTTTGAATTTTCTTCTAAACTAGACAATCTTCTTACTGGTGTTTTAAATAAGTCAGCAACTGGCATTTCATGTACTTCTTTTACTGTTAATAAAGAAAATGTATTGTTAGGTGTTTTTATATATACCATATTGTCTCTACCTATTGTTGCAAATCCACCAGCAAGTTGTGCTATTGCACTTAATACTGTTCTGCAATCTTCATTATTTGTAAATGGATTTCCTAATACTTCATAATCTCCATTAACTATATTAATGTCCCCTGCTTGCAACCCTACTTGTAAACATAAATCTCTAAATAAATCTTTCAATTTTTTAGGATATATATTATGAGTATCATCATAAATTTTATTGAATTTAATCATATAGTCATATCCTACAAATGTTGTTTTTTCTTTTACTTCTTCATTTGTAGGCTTTTCTACTATAAAAGTTCCAAAAGGTACTTCTTCTAATTCTCCATTTATTTCTATTCCTGCATAAGCTTCTATTTCTTTGTTTTCAAGATTTAATTCATTGTTGGGATTTATTAAATTTACAGTTATTTTTTTTGCTACTGTTGTTCCAATAAATGTATCTTTGACATAGCAATTATCTTCTATTGTAAAGTCCACAAGTCTGCCTTCATATCCTTCTCCAGTAATATCTAAATCTACATCATCTTCTACGATACGTATTCTTCCTGTTCTATTTGTTGCTACATCTGCTTTACATTCTTCTATAAATTGTTCACTTACTTTATACCTTTATGTCACCTACAATTCTATTAAACTTATGTCTGTTGGATTATATAAAATTCCTTTATCTGTTCTATTCCATTTCATAGTAACTTTTCTATCTCCTCTATAACAATTAGCAGTTGTCATTCCACCGAGTATATGGATTTAAAAACCTTACTGTATATTGTTTTAAAGGTCTTATTGTACTAAAAAATTCTTGAAATTCCTCTTGTGTAAGATATTTAGTATGTAGAATTATCTTATATTTCTCTGCTACTGGGTTATAATGCATATAACCTTTTGCATTTCTTCCACTATCATAAGACAAGTCATACCATTCTACATCATATCCTTCATCTTTTAGAAATTTACTTAAATCTTTTCCATCTACTGTTATAAGATTTTCTACATACCTTTCTATCTCTCCTTTCAATTTTTTCTTTACAAATTTTGACATATATTGTATAATTATAATAAATAGAGGAGGTTTGTTTATGTTTTGTTATAATTGTGGTAAAGAAATTGATGACAAAGCTGTTGTATGTATTCATTGTGGAGTTGCTACTAAAAATATGAATAGTACGGACAAAAATATAATTATTAATAATAAAGCTTCATCTAATAATACTAATCCTACAAATACAAAGAGGAAGAAAAAGTATAATTTATTTCTTGATATAATTCTTATTTTTTGCACTGGTGGATTATGGCTATTTTGGATGCTTATGCGACCAAAGTATGAATATTAGTAATAAAGTCTTTAAGGCTTTATTTTTTATTAGTAATTAAATGCTGGTTCTCCTGTTTGCATTGTATATTCTCTTGCTCCTGTTTGCACTACCTTGAATATGCCATCTTTATCTGCTTTTCCTTCTACTTCTACTGTAATTTTTGATTTATTCATTGCTTTTATAAATGCTTCTTGACTTGCTTCTGCTATTTTATCTACTAAATTATTATTTATATTATTACTTTGATTTTGAGTATATCTGCCAATTGATTCATAATTCATGTATTGTTTAGGATTTACTTCAAAGTCTTTAGCTATTATTCTAATACCACCTTTTAAGTCATTCAAAAAGGCTTTTGTATTTATCTTAATACCTTCTTTTAAGTTAGATATTGTTTCTTGCACTTGTTCACTAATAACTCGTTTTAGCTTGTTTTCAGGTGTAACAAATTCACCTTGTGTTTTATTATCTCCTATCATTGCCAACATAGGATTATTTGCTTTCACATAAGCTCCTTGTGCTAACATAGGAATTTGAGGCACGCCAATAGTATTTATCCAAGTAAAAGGTTTTATTCCTAATATATCTATATTTCTTATAGCTCTTAATGCTGAATTTATACCATTAAATGGAATAGATATAACTTTGTTTATTCCTCCAATAATTGCATTTACTATATTTTTTAGTCCATTCAATATTCCATCTTTTATTCCATCAAATATCTTACCACCTGTACTAAATACATTCTTAACTGCTTGCCAAGCTTGACTAAATTTATCCTTAAACCAATTTGCTATATTTCCAAATACTGATGTAATTGCATTCCAAGCACCTGATACGCCCTCTTTTACTTTCGTTGTTATTACGTTCCATACATTTGAAATAGTTGTAACAATACCATTCCATATATTGCTTATTGTATTTGATATTGAGGTAAATACATTTGAAATAGTATTTTCAATGCTATTTATTGCATTTGAAATACTTGTTGTTATTCCTTCCCATACTGTTGAAATAACTGTTTTAATAGTATTCCATATTATTGATATAAAATCTCTAATTCCATTAAGTACTGTTTCTATAACACCTTTTACAATATTTATTGCTGTTTCTACTATTTCACAAATAGCACTCCATACCCCTTGTACAATACCTTTTATTATTTCCCATGTACCATTAAATATTGATTTTATTCCTTCCCAAGCTTTATCCCAGTCTCCTGTAAATATTCCAACTATAAAATCAATTATTCCTTTTAATACATCTATTACTCCCCCTATAGCATCTGCTATATATCCACATATTGTACATAATGTGTTCCATATATTTTCAAATATTGGAGTTAATACAGGAACAATGTTTTCTATTATCCAATCTATTAATGGTTTTAATACATTTTCCCATAATGATATAAGTGTGTCTGCTAAGCTTCCAATAAACTCGCCTATTTTATCTACCAAAGGTTTTAAGTGTTTATTCCATAATTCGCTAAATTTGTCTGCCATGACTTGTAATGCTGGTGCTACATATTCATTATATATGTCTAAAAACTTACCAAAGGTATCACTTAATCCAGTTCTTATACTTTCCAATAATGGTTTTATATGTTGGTCATATACCTCATTTATCTTATCTCCTATAAATGTAAATGCATCTGCAAAAGTTTTTAATATTGTTTCTATTGGTCTAAAAGTATTTTCTAATGCTGTCTTAATTTTATCTACATTGTCTATAATAGGTTGTATAAATATTGATAATGTATCTTTCGCAAATTTTAACAACAACTCGTTTGCACTCATAAGAGGGTTGGCAAACATAGCAATAATATCTGTACCTATTTGCTTTGCTGTATTTCCAACAAAAACATTTGAAATCTCTCCCAATGATTGAGCAAAATTGCCTGTTAATTTTGATATTTCACTATTAATATCAAATATATTTGCTATATAATTTTTTATTCTATCTGTGTTTTGACTTAGATATTTTTCTATTCCACCTATTAATCCATCTGCAATATTTATACTGATTCGGCTTATACTACCTAAAATTTGTCCTAGTGTAAATGAAATTGTTTTCGCATAATTACTTAATGATGTTTTTACTTCTGGACTATTCCATATTTTAGCCCAGCTTTTCTCAATATTCTCAATGTTTTTCTTTATTTTATCAAAATTAGTATTCCCAAAACTAATATTAAATCCACTCTTAAAATAAGGAAGCAACTCTTTTATTTTTTTTCCAATACTTAAAATTTTATCTCTTATTTGTTGAGCTTTTCCATTAATGCTACTCATTTTGTTGTCCCATTCTTTTAATGCATCTAATAATGCTGGGTCTATTCCTCCAACAGAACCTCCTCCACCAGAGCCACTACCATTTTCACTTGGTGGTGTAATATTGTTTATTTCATCAAAGCCCATAAGTTGTTTTTTAAACTCTTTTGCTTTCTTTGTAGCACCACCTAATCCAGAACCTATATCTTCTACTGTATTAGACACTCCTCCTAAAGATGAAGTTATATTACTTCCTCCTGAATTTAATTCTATGCCAAAGAAACTAGCAATTGCTTTTAATACTTCTTTAATAGCCATAATAATACCATTTACTACTGGTAATATTTGACTTAATAATCCTGTAAAAAACGAACCTGCAACTTGTTTTAGCTCTATTAATTGATTTTGAAATACTCTTAATTGATTTGCTGGTTGTTCAAATGTACGAGCAAAATCTCCTTGTGCTTGTCCTGCTTGTTGACATATTGCTATGTATCTTGCTATTTCTTTTTCTGCATAAGATAGTTGTTGTACACTTCTTTCTATTCCTACTTGGTCTAATATTTTGCTTAACGAAGCCTCTGACACATCTATACCTATTTGTCTTAAACTTTCTATTTGACCTGCTAATCCTGATTTAAGTTTGTTCATAGCAGTTTCTATATCCAAATTATATAAAGAAGCTATATCGTATCCTGCTTTTGTTAAACTTTCTGACATTAAATATGAAGCATCTCTGTTTTCAGCGCCTAATTGAGAATTTAACATTCCATAATACATCGCTTGATATTTTTGCATTTCAGATTTATTTGTTGCAAGTTTTTCATTCATTTCATTTTGAAATGCCATAGCTTTTGTATAATACTGGCTTTGTGCTTCATCTAAATTTCCATATTGGTCAACAACTTTACCCATTTGAACTTCAAATAGGTTGGCTGTTTCTATCATATCTATACTAGCACTTGTAATATCTTTTACTGTATTAAAACCTTTTCTCAATACTCCAAAAATTGTTCCTAGTTTAATAGTAGATTTTACTGTTTCTCCAAAATTAAATGTTTTTTGTGTCCAGCCACCACTTGTTGTCTTTTTCAAACTTTCTACTTGTTGTGTTATATTTTTTAATCCATTATTTCCTTTTAAATTATTTATTTGAGACAAAACATCTTTTAATCCAGATGTTACTCCTCCTAGAGCAGTAGTAGTCTGATTTAATGCACTTACTGCTTGTTCAAATTGTACTTTTATTTCGCTCTCTAAATTACCAACATTGTAATCAGCCCTAGTCACCTACTCCTTTACTTAAAGCTTTTTTACCTCTTTTTAATTGTTCTTTTATGCTATTTTCTCTTTCTTCTACTTTTTCTTTTTCGTAATCTTCTTTTGATTTAGAAAAATCATAAGGCTTTTCAATATAATTTAATGGTTGTTGTGTTTCTTTTCTTACAAGGTTATTATACATACTTGTATTTACCGCATTAAACACGTATAAACCATTTAACCATGCATTAAAATTATCTGTTTCTTGCTGTAATTTTATTTTGTCTATATAAGATTTTCGGTATGCCCAAAGTAAATCTGGGTTATCTTCCCAAAATTCTCTTGTAGACATACCGAAAGTAATTGCCATTGGTAGTAAAAAGTCATAAAAGAACTCTTTTAATTTAGCATATTCTTTTTCTTCCCCAGTTGACTTTTCTACATCTCTATTATCTTGGCTTTCTTTTTCTTCATTCCATCTGGGGATTTTATAAAAGCCACATATTGTTCAGTTAAGAATTTCGTTATTTCTTCTAGGTCTCCACCTTCTGCTAAATAATCTTCCATTATTTCAGAAGCTTTTTCTCTGCTAATTGCTGGTTGTTTAGCAAGTAATCCAGAATAAAATAATACTTCTGTCATACTTAAAATTTTTATATTTGTTACATCTAAACCAGCATTTTCTGCTCTAATTGCATCCTTTCTTGTTGGGTAACCTAAATAATATGTTCTTCCTTTTACTTCAATTTCTAATAATTTACTCCTAATTCATTCCTCCATCTCTTATTTTTTATTATTCACCTTGTATTAATGGTGTAACTTCTTCTGCTGTTTTATCATCAATTTCAGTTGCAACTATATGTAATGTTGCTTCTTGTGCTGAACCTGCACTAAATTCATTTTTCCATGTTTGTGCTGTTCCTTTGATATATGTTCCTGTTCCATCTTGAAATACTACTAAAAATTCGTGTGGTTTGCCATCGCAAACTTTCTTTACAGCTTCATATTTTTTGTCTGTTCTGTTATATGTAAAGTCTTGTGCTGGTGTATCTTTTCTATCATCTATATATTGTTTTACAGGACTATCTAACTCTGTTACCTCGATAGTTCCACCTTCTGCACCACTTGCTGGTACATTTTTAATATTTACTAAATGCTCATATTTAGTTTCTCCTTTATAGTATAATTTTGTACCTTGGTCATTAATTGCTACTACATTATCTTCCCTTATATTACCTCCTATAAATTATTTTACTCTCATCAATTTTCCCTTCATAACGCATATTCCAACGACAAACATCAGAATCTGCATTTGGTATTTGCTGATTAAATGTTCTTCTTAATCCATAATGGACATCAAAAACATTATTAACTAAATTAATTAATTCATTTGCAATTTCTTGCTTTGCAACTTGTCCTTTGTTTATTGTATAAATTTCTATATCATATCCTATATTAAATCTTTGGTCAGTTTTATCTAAGTTTTCATCATACAAATCATCTCTGATTTCTCTAATAATAATTAGTGGAAATGTTTTATCTGGTGGTGTATCTTTAAGTACTTTTGAAGAATATTTTGACTTTTCTTTTATGTATTTCTTTGTATATTGATATATTTGGTCATATACATTTGGCATTGCCATATCAAATCACTCTCCTACTTACTTAATTCTTCTTTTGCTATAATTGGTAGTTCTTCTTCCATTCTTTTTATAGCATTATAAAATTTTTTACTTGCTGGAATACCTCTTGTCCAGCCATAAGTACCATCACCTTTTGGATATTTCCAACCTTTTTCACCATGTTCATTTACATCATATACCCAACCAACTTCTGCTAGATATTCTGTAATATGTGGATTTTGACTTCCTACAATACCTGTCCCAAATTCTTTGTAAGTATCAATTTCATCAGTTGTTTTTATTCCTCCACTTACTACATTACCTTCATTTTTTATAGGTAATAGTTCAGTAGATTTATGATTATCTTGTAATCCTACTTCTGATACTCTTCTTACAATATTCTCTGCAACTTGTGGAAGTTTCTTTTTATATTTCTCTAGCATTTTCTTGTATTCTTCTAAATCTGAAAGAGATAACCTCATTGTATGTTTAGTATTCAAATTTATTTGCATACATATCACCTACTTTGCTGTTAATCTTTCAAAATACAATAAAATGACTTTATTTTGGTTTCTTGGTGGATATAATCTATAATTAGCATTTTCACATACATAATAAGTTAATTCTTCTGTATTAGCATACTTTTCCTTTACTTTATCTAATATACTAATTCCATTATCTTCTAATTCTAACACTTTGACAGTTGTTCCTTCTTCTTCATCTGGTATATTTCCATCTAAGTATGCTATATCAAATTCCTTAAACTTACCAAAGTATTTTTTATATTCAATAACTGCTCTTTGTACTTGATTAGCATTTTCTCCAAATTCTGCAATATCTGCTTCACTAGATAATGGTTGAACATTCATCATATATTCTTCTGGCTTATCATAAATAGGAATTTCAGTTCCATAATCATTTTCTTGCGTTCCTATTTTCTTTGCTATCCAAATCTTTTTATTCCAACTCTTTTTCCTATATTGGAACACCTGCCTTTGCTGGTGGCAATTCATTTAATAAGTCTTGTGAAAGCCCAGCTTTAGCTCTTGAATAACTTAAACCATTTTCTGAATATTGAGTATAGTTTGCTTCATCACCTAATTCATCTAAATTGTAAAGTTCTATTGCACAACGTGTTTGCCAATCTTTTGCCCTATCATCAGGTAATTCTGTTACAGTTCTATCAAATGGATAGACTAACCTAAGGTATCTGTATTTGGCTTCTTCTAAATTGATTTTTAAAATATCATCTTTGCTATCGTTATCAGCATCTTCTAATATCTTTAATCTCATTCTTTTTAGTTGGTCATTTTCAGTCATAGGTTAGTCCTCCTTTCATTTATTCTGCTGGACTTAAAGTTACTCCTGTTAAGTCTAGTTTCTTACTTGTTTCTCCGTTCTTAAAGGTTACAGTTTGTGTATTAGAAGTTAGTTGTACTACTAAAATTCCATCTTCATCTAATGTTCCTCTGCCTTTTGTTTTGGCTTGTGAAAGTTCCCATTCTACAGTATCACCTTTGGTAGCTTCTTCACATTTTAATGCTAAGAAGTTTCCTTTTGCACTCTTACTGAATTTTGGAAAACTCTCTACATATTTAGATTCTCCTGTTACTTTAGTATCATTTATTTCGACTTCTTGTAATGTACTTACATCTACCCCTAATACTTCACCCTCTGGTAAAGCCACGGTTACTTTTTTCGTGGCTGGACTAGGGTGTTTCTGTTACTGTTACTACTTTTCTTCCTTTTGGTGGAGTAAATTCAGTAGATAATCCAGTAATTTTTCCGTGATATAATTCATTACCATAGTCTAAACCAATTTGTCCAAATAATTGATATTTTTCTCCTGCACCTGTTTTAGCAAGTGGCTCTAAGAAGAAGTTTCCTTTACCTGGTACTGGTTGTTCAATTGGTCTAATTACATCAAAGTTAAGTAATAATGCTGTTCCTGCTGTAACAAATTGACCTTCTGCAATATGTATTGTTGCACTTGGTAACATTAAATCTCTTATTCTAATTCCATATTCATTAGCTCTGAAATCTCCAACTGGAACACCCATTTCAACAGCATTACCGTGAATTTGGTTGATTCCCACATTATCAGTCCATAAATATAGATTAGATACATCTCCATTAGCATCTGCTATTTTCTTTACTAATTGTTCTAATAGCCATAAATCTAATGGTTTTTCTCCAGCTTCTACAACATTTTTTGTTATAGCTTCATACATACCCCTTGTTTTATTTACTTCTTTATCTGTTGTTGCTTTGTTATATTTTCCTTGCATGAATGTTTTTTCAATGCTTCTTCCTAATTTAGCCATTTTATTAGCTACTTGGAAATCTAATTCATTTTGTGGGTTTGCAGTTTGTCCTGCAATATTAGCTCCTGCTAATGTTCCCATATTAGATTGTTTTGCATAAGATATTGCAACACTATCGTGGAATATTTGCGTTACGTTAGTGTTTTGGCTTCTTGTAATATATGAAGCATCTGGTGCTTTTAATGAGCCACTTTCAGAGATATTTGGTATATCTCCTTCCTCTGTTGCATATTCTTGTCCTAATACAAACTCTACTGAATTTGTGTATCCAGTTTTACCTCCTATCATTGATAAGAATGGTGTTCTTGTGTTACCTTTATTGAATAACATACCTGAGTAGTTTAATACTCCAAATGATTGTACTGTTTCTTCTTCGTTCCTATTACATTACCTCCTATATATTTTTTTGTTTCATTTGTGCTTCTTGCACTAATCTTGTATAATAAGCCATTTTTGGAAAATCATTTTTCGCAACGGCTTCTTGATACAAATTTTTTAAATTTTCTATATCATCTCCACTACCTTTGTCATTATCGTTTCCAGCAGGTGGTGGTGTTTGACCTTTAATAATTTTGTCTTTCATTGCTTTTTCAATATCAGCTTTTTGCTTTAACATACTAGCACATATTGTTTCAGCTAATCCTTTTGTTTTATCTGTATCTTCACTAACAATATTATCAAGAATATCTTTATAGTCATCTTCTTTAAATCCTGCTTTTGCAAAAGTATTTTCTGCATACATTTTACTATTAGTTAAATTTGCTTTTTGATATTGCTCTTGCATTTTTCTTGAAGCTTCTGCTTGCTTTTCTTCATCTGACATTTTACTTTCTTTAAAAGTATCAAATTCAGCTTTTAAAGCATTATAAGCATTAACTTGCTCTGTTTGTTTTGCTTTTGCTTTATTATATTGGTCATTAGAAACAAAACTCTTTCCAACTAAGGTTTTTATTGCCTCTTGTTTTGCCTCGTTACTTAACTCAGCATTTTCTAAAATTGAACCTAATTCTTCATCCATCATTTTTCCTTTCTCACACTAGCTTTATTACGAGCCTCTCCCTCGTTTTGTGTGGCTGACTTTTTGCCCTCATCAGCTGAGATATTATTTATATTTTGGTTTTCTTTCTGTTTATCTATCTGTTCACTTGTGTCAACATTCTGTACAAAATCACCAAATGAACTTTCAGCTTTCCAGAAATTTTCACCATAATATACTTTAGCTTTAGCATATACATCATTTGGGTCTGAGAATAGTCCACAAATTGTAAATGCTATATCTGGTGGCACTTGTGCTTCTTTCATATTCATTAAGCCTTGTGTTTTTACAATTAAATTGTCTGATTTATTTCTACTTGGTTTAATATCAATATCACTATTTTTTAAATTCTTTAATTTACCTTTATATTTACAAATTTTTAAAACCAATTTTAAAAATTGTCTTTCTGATTTTTTAAATGACAATTCATCTTGTTTTGCTCTTTCATCTGCCATTGTCCAACCTTCACCAAGCAACCTTGCTTGTCCTGTATCTCCACCAGATGCTTTATGATTTAATCTTGGTATTCCACATATTGTCAATACATTGTTATATAAGTCATCTGTTACAATTTTTGTTTCACTATGTACTAATTGGTTTATTAAAAGTTTTACATCTGCTGGCTTTGCAGGGTCAGAAGATGATACTTCTACTGCTCCAGCTTGTACTAATTGTTTAAATTTATTTACATCTATTTCTTGATTTATAAATACCAACAAACTTTGTATAAATTGGTCTATACCATCTAAATCATCTGATTTAACTTGATTTATTGCATTTAATGCAGACATACATAATTCTATTAAACCTAATCTTGCTTGATTTAATGGATATTCTACAATTCTATGCCCTTTAATTTCTATTGGATACCTGTCACTTTTAACTGTTTCATTTCCTATACCACTAGGGACATTAAATTGCATTATTTGAAGATTTTGCACATTTCCAGTATTACCAAAACTTTCTTTATATTGATATTCTGCATCTTCTGTATAAATAGTTATAATTCTATATTTACTAATCTGTGTTTCTCCATTTTCTAATTGAATATTCTCACTAAAATAATTAATATATCCACTAAATAATTGCTCTCCTCTAACCCCAGAACTATATACGACAAATGCTCTTCTAGGGTCTAAGGTTCTTATTTCAAATGGAGCATCTTCATCTTCTTCATCAGCCTCATTATCTATATCAATCCATCTATAAGCTGTTCCACAAATATATTGCCATTCAGCTAATTCTTTATCTCTGCTTGATTTATCTTCACTTTCCATAAACTTGTTAAGTTCTGATATTTCAGGATTTATTACTCCGTTGTCTTTTTCACCTTTTTGAACATATTGAACTGGCTCTCCATATACATAAGCTTTTTTAAATTCAACTATTTCAAATGCGTGATTTTCTAATACTTTATTATTTATTTCAGGTCTTACAACTTTTGTTTTCTCTAATATTGGTTGCCTACCTTTATAGTAATTGTACAAGTAATCTATATCATTAGCATTTTTATCATGTTCTCTTAACACTTGTGGAAGTATCCTTCTAATGCTTTCAGTATTTAATTCTGACTTTTTCATTGAATGTGTTAATATTCTTCTTCCAAAAAATGTTCTCCAACTTTCATTTACAGGTGTTACTGCTTGTGGTGTGTCAGTTGGTCTTTCAGCTGTAGTTACTTGTTTTTCAATCTCCTTTTCTTCCCTAATTCATACCTCCATATATACTCTAACAAGGAATAGTAATATATCATTCCTTGTTAGATTTGATGGAGTGAATTAGTATAGATACCTATTCCCACCATCTATCAATTCTACGTACCTATTACCCACCACGATAAGCGTGGTTCTCTACTTCTTTTATTATAGCAAAATCGCATCTAGGTTTTCTTACATTATGTATACAAACAGTATCACATTCGGGCTGGAACTCTCTATCAAAGTGTTTGCACTCTTGCACATATATAACCCATTGTCCCCAACTATCTCTTTGCTTCCTCGTTTTAGTCATATAATCCTGTTTTTTATTCCCATATCTATATTTAAAACATTCTTGCCAATGTTCACACTTCCAACATATATTTTTCCTAATTTGTTACCTCCTATATTCCTAATAATGCCCTATTTATTGGTTTTGGTACGCTTGGTTTTGCACCATTCAATATTATTTCTGTTGTAAACAAAGCCATACTATCTGGAGCATCATCATTCTTATTTGGATAATCAAAACTATATGTAGTAAAATTCTTCATAAATCTACCATAGTCTGTATTTGGTTTATACATATTTTTTTCTTTAAAAGCAATTTTTCTTAATATTAAACCTTTTGTATCATTTATTCTTTTTTCTTTTTTAGCTGTATTATATTTTTCAATTATCGTACAATTATAATATCCTCTTTCTTCTAACATTTTATCTAGCAATGTTTTTAATGATGTATCTGTATTATTTTCAACTACAAACTTTATAATATTGTGTTGTATTATCTTATCTACAATATCCTTATAAAGTTCTGTCATAGCCTTTTTATTGAATATACAATCTACAAAATAATATTTCTCTCCATCTGTTTTAAATATTGGCATTGAAATATTATCTTTTCCTTTCCTTACTGTATCTAATGCTCCTAAAGCATAAGGTTCACATTTTTCTTCTCCGTTTTCTAATCTAGGTAATCTATCAAAATGTTCCAAATTCTCATCTGCAAATTCTAGTCCTGTTGGAGCAATAGGGTCTTGTTGATATACACAACTAAAACTAAATGGGTCATCTGTATCTCTTAATATTCTTGCTTCTTCTGTTGTCATTACTTGTGGGCAAGTGCTTTCATCTTTTTCATCTAATAATGGTACTTTTATAAATACTGCATATCCATCTGTAGTTTCTTCTACATACTTTTCAAACCCTTTTATTTTGCTAGGTCTTGTTTCGTGTAATGATTGAACATCATTCATAACTTTATTTAATATATCTTCTGGCGACCACATTGTACCTACAAGGATATATTTTATATTTGTATCTACCCTTCTGTTTTTCCACTCATTATTCCATCTTGCATAATTCTTTGCGTGTTCATCACTATTCGTAGCTTCCTCTGAGCCTTTTATCATATCATCTAATATAATAGCTGTCTTTGCTCTCAAACCTGTTGTAGAGCCTTCTCGTGTTCTTGCAATATGTGATGTTTGTAAGTTACCACCTTTTAATATCCAGTCTGATTCTTTTTCTTTTTCAAAAGGTTTATCTCCATATATCTTAAATTGGGGAAATACCTCTCTATATCTAGGATTTCTTATAAAATCTTGTACTGCTCTACTAAAGCCTAAAACAAGCTCTTGTGCATAAGATAATCTTAAAATACTATTGTTTATATCTAGCCCATATATCCAAGCAGAAAACATATTAGAAGTGTATGACTTGCCATATCCGAGGTGGATAAGATGCAAATACATATGTTAATTCTTTATCAAAAGCACATTTATTTAAGAAAAAAACAAAAGGTCTTAAAATATTTCTTCTATTTGTATATACTCTGGATTGCATAGGCATATCCATCTCCATATATAAAATGAAGTGTTCTAATGACCTTCTACCTGCAAAAGCATAGGCTTTCTCCCATAATTCATAATATTTAGAAACATATTCAGGCTCAGCATTATAAACCCTATTTTCCAATAATGGAATTAGGGTTGTAATTGCATATCTACAAGCAGATAATTCTATCTCTTTTCTGTTTTTATCTTCTCTTTTAGGGCTATCAAAATACTGTAATAACAATGAATACAAGTTATTACACATTTCAAATCTGCTATATTCATCAAGTTTTTTCTTTGTTTTAAGTATCCTTATTACTTCTTCAATTACTTGTTTATAATCTTGCCTATAACATTACTCCTTTATTTTATATGCATTTTCTACAAATTGTTCTCTTGTAAGTATTTCTAATAATTCTAATTTACCTTTTTTTATATCTTCAATCCAATCTTTTAAATAATCTTTTAATACTCCAACAATTACACAGTCTTGTGTTTCTGTATCTCGTAGCATTAAAATGTCAGTTGTTTCTATTAAATCAGTTATATCTTTAGAAATTTTCATTTTACTTTGATATTCTTCGCCTTCAAATTCTTTTGTTTCAAAATTTCCTAATTTAACACATAAATCATAAGGTCTATTTCTTTCATAAGAACCTATGACAATATAAATATTTCCTTCAAGTCTTGCAAAAGAACCTTCTTCTATTTTTTCTAATTCCATATTTCCTCCTCTTTTATCCATTCTCTTATTCCACTTAATTTATACATTACTCCATTACAAGTAAATCTTATTCCATTTACTTTATGATTTTCGCTTTTGTATTTTATTGTTTGTCCAAATATATATTTACATTTATACATACTAATCTCTCACTTTCTCTACTAAATCTGCTTTTATTAAATCGTATAATATTTCATAATCATCTATGCTTAGATTTAAACTATAACCGTGATTACAAATTCTTCTATTCCAATTATAAACGTGCCAAAAGTCTCTATATCCACGTTCTCCATTAAAATTATCTTTATATTTCAATGTAGTACCTTTTCTATTACCTGATATTCTATACATTTCAACTAATTTTCCAGTATCCTCATCATATCTAGGCTTAAATCCAAACTTTTCTAGCTCTTTTAAGTCAACATTATCTTTTATTTTTAACATTTGCTTTTATCTCCTTTAATTGCTTTATTTTTGTTTTACTTGGTCTACCTGCCATATTTATTAAGGTAAACTCTGGCAAATCTAATGCTATCTCTATTTTTCGTATCAAGCCATAACGTATCATTGTTTCTGTTCCATTAATAAAATTGTTTATATGCGTTTTATGTACTCCATCAAATCCTAAATTTTGCATTTTGCGTAATAAATCCATTTGTGACATATTTCGCTTTTTTAATAATATTTTTATATAAGTTCCTGCACTAATCATAATCCATACTCCTTTAATCTATTAACCACACATTCTTTTATTTCGTTAAAATGAAGTAAGTAATAAAACCCTTCATCTGCATCAAAATTTCCTAAGAACTTATTTTTAATGCACATTTTATCTTCATCTCTATAATTAAATTCAAATACATATATTTTTGAATTAAAAGATGGTTTCTTTATATAAAAATCAAGATTGTATGTAAAATTTAAACTATTCAATAATTGTTTCATAAACTTATTGAAAAAGTATTTATCTAATATTCTTTCTATCATAATTACTCCTTCTATAAGACACTATGTAAGATATACTGGTAGTTCGACTGCTACCTGTCCTCTAAGTTCATATTTACGGTGGTTGAGATATTAACCGTAATTTAATACGTTAAGCCACCTGCGCCGTTTGTTTTATATATCCTACATACTATCTTATAATATTGTAGCCTGTTATTTGTTAATCTCTTTTAGGAGGCAGGCTTTCCTAAATTCAGTATGATTAAGGTTTTATTGGCATTTGTATTTACTACCTTCAAAAAATACATAGCTTCGGCATGTGTCATACCACACTTACAGTCCGATGGCTCGAGAGCCTAGACTCGAACTAGGAGTAAGAAGGTCAAAGCCTCTTGTGTTACCATTACACCATTCTCGAATATATAATTGCTCTTGATAGGATTCGAACCTATAACCAACCATTCACTGGGTTTTATAGCCTAGGATAAAGCTCTACCACTTGAGCTACAAGAGCATATACGGTGAGGAATTTATAGTCTTCCTCAAAATCTCCACCCTTTTGTTATGTTATTTCTGTGTTAACCGACTTACTCTAACCAATTGGCAGTAGGTTTTAACTGCCTCTGGTCTGAATGGCTGGATTTGAACCAACTCCAGATGTTCCCAAAACACCTATGCTAACCATTAAACACCACATTCAGATATAACGAGAAAGCATTACAATGCTCTCTCAAAACAAGCTAGCAATTACTTAGCTTGTATAATATACAATGGTTGCGGATACCCAGAATCGCACTGGGGTCTCTAGCTAAGGAGGCTAGCATGGGTCTTCTCCACTACACCGCATATTAAACAAATATATTATTAAAGTTTCCTCTTACAAATTATTATCTATCTTAATTATTCAACCACTGTGAGAACAAGTCTGAGCATATAGTAGCGACCTATATACTTCTTGCCCCTTTCTAGCACACACAAGATTGACTACTTGTAAATTTCACCCATCATTCAGATATTTTTTTCTTTTTATATTAAATTCATCTAATATAATCCTGCTTATTTGATTATCTCGTTTGAGCTACTTTAACCTAGTTATGTCTTATAGGCACTTTTCAGCACCTTCACGAGAAATAGTCTTATTTAGCATTACCTACATTGCTTCATTGTAGCCAACAATGAGATATAGGCTTATTGACTACTAGTCCGTCTATTGCGACTACGACAACTCTAGTGTTTTATTAAGCGATAATATTTGCACATTACCCATTATTGACTTTTACATCTCCTCTACATATATTGCTATACATAGAAAGCAACCTTATAAACGTATCCGTCTATCTGACTACTTATCGGGTAATTCCAAGACGTATGATATTACGGTTTAGCACTTGGGTAATAATATATTTAATGGCTGGTACGGCAAGAATTGAACTTGCGACTT
>CANPZA010000013.1 GCA_947588915.1 uncultured Clostridia bacterium | reverse complement strand
AGTTACTTTACTTACATTGATTTGTTTGGGTAGAACTAACGCCATAACGAATGGGTTACATGATATGAAAGCATATGCCGACAATTATTCAAATAAGAATTATACAATGGAGCAAAAAGTAATTGCTTCAACAAAAATGGTACAAAATGCTATTGTTGCATTACCATCTGCCCTTATTACTACACAAGTATTTGGCCAAGAAGTAGAGAGATATTGGTGGATTGGCCTTGATAATGATATATCGTTTGTAGCTTTAGCGATTATCATAGTAGCAATAATAGGAGCAGTTAAAAATAGAAAAGAATTATTTGTTAAATTAGCTACTATATGGTTTGTATTTGGATTTGTTCTTCTTTGTATACTAAATTGGACTCCTGATGAAGCACCATTATTTTCATTATATTTTTCATGGGCGATTATTTCACTTTTTGTATTAGGAATGGATTTTATATTAAAGAAATTTAAAATCAATACAAAAGTAGCATATACATTATTGATTATATATATAACTGTTATTAATGTTACAACTTTAACTGATATAGCAAGATATTTATTGCGATAATAGGAGGATTTAATGAAAAAAATAAAATCTTATATTAAACTAATGAGACCACAACATTACATTAAAAATATATTAATATTTTTACCAATTGTATTTTCTAAAAATATTTTAAATTTTGAATTAATAAAAAATACAGTAATTGGTGTAATTGCTTTTTCGTTGATGGCATCTATTGTATATATAATCAATGATATCATGGATGTAGAAGCAGACAGAAAACATGAAAAAAAGAAAAATAGACCGATTGCATCAGGCGAAATTACAATAAAAGAAGCGGTAATATTAATAATAGTATTAATATTATTAACAATATTATTAAATGTATTAATAGCGATGGGACCTATAAAAGTAGAAATATGTGCATTTCTTGTATTTTATGGATATTTAATATTAAATGTATTATATAGTATAAAATTAAAACATGTGCCTATTATAGATATTACTATTTTAGCATTTGGATTTCTGCTAAGAGTTATATATGGAGCTCAAATAACAGGAATTCAAGTGTCAAATTGGTTATATTTAACTATACTATCTTTTTCATTTTATATGGGATTGGGAAAAAGAAGAAATGAATTAAAGAAAATGGGAAGTGATGCGAGAAAAGTATTAAAGCAATATAACAAATCATTTCTTGATAGCAATATGTATATGTGTATGGCTATAGGAATTGTATTTTATTCTTTATGGTGTATAGATGTGAATGCTACAATAAGTGGTTGGATTAATGTAGTATATACAGTTCCTTTTGTAATTGTAATATGTATGAAATATAGTTTAAATATCGAAAAAGATTCTTCAGGAGATCCAGTAGATGTTATTTTAGGAGATAAAATATTATTATTATTAGCCTTACTTTACACAATAACAATATTACTTATTTTATATTTTTAGAGGTAAAAAATGAAAAGATTAAATGTATTTGATTTTGATAATACTTTATATGATGGAGATAGTTCAATTAATTTTTATTTATATTGTTTAAGGAAACATATATCTATAGCTCGATATATACCAATTCAGTTATATGGTGCGTTTTTATATTTATTGAAAATAAGGTCAAAAGAATATTTTAAAGAAAAATATTTTTCTTTTCTTAAAGGGTTAAAAAATGTGGATAAAGATATAGAAGAGTTTTGGAATAAAGAAGAAAAAAATATAAAAATAGATCTTATGAAAGATAAAAATAATATTGTAATAATTTCCGCATCACCAGAATTTTTATTAGAGCCAATAAGTAAAAAATTAAAAATAGAAAAATTAATAGCAACAAGAGTAAATAAAAAAAATGGAAAGTTTATGAGCAAAAATTGCCATGATAAAGAAAAGGTAAAAAGATTAAATGAGGAATATAGTAATTACATTATAAATGAATTTTATACTGATTCACAATCAGACAGATATATAGCTGAAATTTCAGAAAAAAGTTTTCTTGTAAAAAAAGACAAAATATTTAAATATAATATTACAGAAAGTACAAGTTAAGGCTTGTATTTTTTATGTAAAAGATATTATATATAGAATAATACAAATAACATACTTAATATTGCAAATTATAGAACATTCAGATATATGTGGGAAATTTAATAAAAAATATGAAAGTGTAAAAGTATTTCGATGAAAGTTTTATGCACACCTAACAGAAAAAGATATAAAAATAAAAATCATTAGTCAAGTTAAAAAAATTACGAGAAATGAGATGTAGAAACTACTAAAATCTTTATTTTTTAAGAAAAAATTTAATTTGTTATTGCTGTATTTTTGAAAACATATTGACAATATATATATAATATATAAAATTAGTTAGTAAAAAGTTAGAAGGAAACATAAATGAGTGAAATAAAATTTAAGAAATAGAGAAGTTGGAGGAAAAATTGGGACAAAAGTGTAAATCCAATATCGAATTACTAAGAATTATTGCGACACTATTAATAATAAGTTTTCACTATGTATTTAAAAGTAAATATGTTTTTGAACAGTTAAATTACAATTCATTTATAGTAAAAACATTTTACTTTTTTTGAGAATTAGGAGTAAACTTATTTTTTTTGAAATTTTTTTCGAAAAATTTGTAATTTTCTCTTTCATTTGATTAATAATTTTGGTATAATTATTCATAAGATGACACGCTCTTTTTATATTGTTTTAAGTAATTAAATTATATCAAAAGAGCGACTAAATGTCATCTTATTTTTGTTGATTTTTCAATATTTTTCACATTTTTAATTGTGGATAATTATTCTTAAAATTTGGTTTAATGCGGATAATTTATTTTTTATTTTTTCCAATTATTTAGTTCTTTTAAATTTTCATCAAAAAAATGGGGAAACTTTTTTTTAAAACTGTTGAAAAAATAGAATTGTTATGATATAAAATAATAGAAAAAATTAGCAAAAAGACAACATAAATAACAAGGAGGAACACAATATGCTAAATTTAAAATTAATGCAGAAGTTAAAACAAAAATTAACTTTTCAAAATATAATAATACTATTTGTAATGATAGTTTCCTTTTTATGTGTTTTTAAAATAAATATAAATACTCATACATTTCATGATGAATTTGTATTTTCTATTGTTTATGGGACAGAACAAAAAATACAAAGCTTGAAAGATATACTTATATCAGCAAAAAATATATATTTTTTACATTCAGGCAGAGTAATAGTACATACTTTAATCATGCTAGTTTTAAAGCTTGGAAACACAGCTAGAGCAGTATTAAATTCTGCTTTTTTTGCATTATTAATTTTTGAGTTAATAAAGTTCCCAGATAAAGGAAAATTAAGAATTCCAATTGCTTTATTAATATTTCCATTGCTTTGGTGTAAAATACCAGTTTTTGGTCAAACTGTAATATGGCTATCTGGTGCTATTGATTACTTATGGCCAACAGTCGCACTACTTTTCTATATTTATTTGTTAGACAAAATATTAAAAAAAGAACTTGAATATAAAAAAGTAAAATTAGCACTATTTATTATTTATAGTTTTATTATAGGCTCATTGCATGAAATAGTAGGTGTAATATCAACTATGATATTAGGATTTACTTTTATGTATTTACTCATAAAAAACAAAAAGATAAATAAAACATTATTATTTGGAGGAATTTTTGCTCGGAGTGGGATTTTTAAGTAATATACTTTCACCAGGTACAAATGAAAGAAAAATTTTATCAACACAACTTCAAGCTGAGATGCCAAATTTATTAGAAAGATTTAATAATTCCTTAATGATTTTAAAAGAAACTATTGAAAATAATGTTTTTATATTTGGAATAATACTTATTACTGTTATATTTGTAGTTATCAAAATATTGCAAAAAAGAAAAGATAAGTTAGACTTTAAGGAGATTTCTATGATTTTATTTTTAATTATTGCAGCTACAAGTTCATATATAGCAATGATAGTTTCACCTGAATTTGAAATAAGAGTAACCTTTGTTCCATATATTATATTTGTATATGCAGCTTTAAAATGTTTGTATGTTTTAGGAGTAAATAATGATTTAAAAATTATTGAAAGTATAGTAATTATTTTTATTGCACTATTATTTAACTTTAAAGCAGTACCTATAATTAAAGAGACAGTTACTTTGGCAGAAGCTCAGAAAATGGCTTGGGACATTAGAGATGCTTCAATAGAAAAACAAATAGAAGAAGGAAAAAAGGATATATATGTAGAACCGTTAAATCCAGTTGGATCAAATAGTTATCTTTTCTTTGCAGATATAGGAAGTACCCTTTCTGATATTCATAATAATTCTATGAGATTGTATTATGGAGTAGATTCAATAAGACTAAAAGAAAATTATTATATGGATATAACAATAAAAAATATAAATCAAGATAATAAGAATTCTATTAAGGTATCTTCAAAAAATTATGAAACAATACAAGCATTTGCTATAATAGATAAAGAAACATATGATAAAACAGCACCATATAAGCAATATGTTTATGCTTATGAAGGAGGAGAAATAACTTTATATCCTGTATTGAAAAATATAGAAGATTTAAGTATTACATTTACAAAGTCTCAAACAATAACAATTGAGAAGATTAAATTATATACTCCAGAAGGAAATGTACTTGAAGTAAAAGGAAAAGAAATATTAGATTATTGTAAATTAGAAAATATAGAAATAGAAAATTCTACAGAAGATGAAATTAAACTTAAAGTAAATGAAATGTCAAAAATAAAAGTTAAATAAAATTAATAAAAAAAAGAAAAGTACAGGAAACTCTTGTACTTTTTTGTATTAAATGATATGATAAGCAAGTAAAAAAGTGAAAGGAAGTGTAATAATGAAAATTTTAATAACAGGAGCAAATGGAATGCTTGCAAAATCAGTAAGAAACAGATTAGAAAAAGGAAATGAATTAATATGCACAGATGTAGAGGATTTAGATATTACAAATTTAGATGCAGTACTAGAGTTTGTTGCAAAAACTAAACCAGATTATATAATAAATTGTGCAGCATTTACCGCTGTAGATAAAGCAGAAGAAGCAGGAGAAATTGTAGAAAGAATAAATGCAGATGGTCCTATGAATTTAGCAAAAGCAGCAAAGGAAAATGACAGTATATTAGTTCATATTAGTACAGATTATGTATTTGGCGGAAATTTAGATTTAGAAAAAGATTACAAAGAAGATGATGAAAAAAATCCTGTGACAGCATATGGTATAACAAAATTACATGGAGAAGAAAGAATAAAAGAAAATACCGATAAATATTATATTTTTAGAACAGCTTGGCTATATGGTGATGGTAATAACTTTGTAAGAACAATGTTAAAACTTGGCGAAGCAAAGGATGAAATAAGTGTTGTAGCAGACCAACATGGATCACCTACATATGCAGAGGATTTAGCAAATATAATAGGAGAAGCAATTGAGAAAAAAATACCATATGGAATTTATCATGCAACAAATCAAGGATATACAACATGGTTTGATTTTACAAAAGCAATATTTGAATATGCAGGAATTATTTGTACAGTAAATCCAGTAACTACAGAGCAATATATAGAAATGATGAAAATAACACAAGCTAAAAGACCAAAAAATTCAAAATTATCAAAAGAAAAATTATTATCTCAAGGAATTACAGTACCACAATGGGAAGATGCATTAAAAAGATATTTAATAAAAGAAGGAAGAATATAAGAAAAAACAGAAAGGATTATAGTAAAAATGAAAAATAGAAAAGGAATTATTTTAGCAGGAGGAAGCGGAACAAGATTATATCCGCTAACACTTGCAATTTCAAAACAAATTATGCCAGTATATGATAAACCAATGATATATTATCCATTATCAGTATTAATGGAAGCAAATATAAGAGAAGTTTTAATTATTTCAACACCAAGAGATATAGTTGTATTTAAAGAATTATTGGGTGATGGTTCAAAATGGGGAATGAATTTTGAATATAAAGTACAAGAAAAACCAAATGGATTGGCAGAAGCATTTATAATAGGAGAAGAATTTATTGGAAAAGATAATGTTGCCATGATATTAGGTGATAATATGTTTTATGGTTCTCATTTATCAGAGATGTTAAAAAGAGCAAATGAAAGAGAAAATGAGTCAACTATATTTGGATATCAAGTAAAAGATCCAAGAGCCTATGGGGTTGTTGAAATCGATAGTGAAGGAAAAGCAATTTCTATTGAAGAAAAGCCGATAAATCCAAAATCAAATTATGCAGTACCAGGATTATATTTCTATACAAACGATGTAGTGGAAATAGCCAAAAATATAAAGCCATCAGCAAGAGGTGAATTGGAAATAACTACAGTAAATGAAGAATATATGAAACAAAATAAATTATATGTAGAAACCTTTGGAAGAGGTATGACATGGTTTGATACAGGAACACATGATGCACTACTAGAAACAGCAAGCTTTGTACAAACTATTGAAAAAAGACAAGGTATGCAAGTTTGTTGCCCAGAAGAAATTGCATATCAGAAAGGTTGGATAAATGCAGAGCAATTATCAAATTTAGCAGATAAATATATGAAGACAGACTATGGAAGATATTTAAAAGAATTAATAAAATGAAAGGAAAAAATAAAATGGGAAAATTTAATATGATAATACATAAAATTTCTATAAATTTTGTTATAATTTTGTTTGCAATAATATGCATAGGAATGTTTTTTACTAATTCAATTTATATAAATACAACAGATACACCATCGTTTGTAATAAACAATGTTTGGAATTACTTAGCAATAATAATAAATATAATAGGAGTAGTAATACTTTTATTAGTAAACAAATTCCTAAAAAATAAATTTCCAGAAAGCAAAAAAGTAACTGTAATTTTATTTGCATTATATTTTATAGCAGAATTTATATTTTTAAAACTAGTTCCTATAAAGCCGTTTTCAGATATGCAGGGAGTAGTAAGTGCTGCTGTTAGTAATTTTAAAGAGGGAATGGAATATATATATTTGTTTCCAAATAATCTGCCAATTTCTGTTGTTTTCTTCTTTTTGTTTAAAATATATAAAGGTGTTATGGTAGTAAAAATAACAAATGTAATATGTGGTATATTAACAATATATTTTGCATATAAGACTTATGAAAATATATATAAAAAAGAAAATAAATTAGTATTATTATTTGGAATGTTTTCAATACCTACATTTTTGTATGTAAATCATTTATATAATGATGTTATTTTTGTTGCTTTAACAACAGCAATATTATATATAATAACAAAACAAGAATCAAAAAAGAAAGATATAGTATTATTAGTAATATTATCTTTTATACAATTTTTTATAAGGCAAGTAGGTATAATATTGATAATAGCAGAAGCAATGTATTTAATATTAAAAAAGCAAAATTACAAAGCAGTCTTAGCCATAGGAATTGTTTGTATAGTTTTCCAGGCAATATATGTTACACAAGTTGAAAATAGATTAATTCCTGAAAATGAAAAAGAAAAAAGTTGTAAAGTATGGTCATTTATAGAAGTAGGGCTTAATGAAGAAAAATTTGGATTTCAAGATGGATCTTATTCTCCAAAATGGAAGGCAAGAGATATAGTAGAAAGAGTTAAGACATTAGGAGTAAAGAAATTGATGACTTTACTTGCAAAAAAAGAATACTGGATGTGGACAGAAGGAACATATCAAGTGCAAAGATATGCATTTGGAAATGGGCTTCCAGATTTATTTTACTATGAAACCCCAATAACATTAAAGGTTTCAAATCCAGAGACATCAAAAATAAGAAAAGCTTTAGATTATATAATGAAAGCACAATATTTTATATTAATATTATTATCATTGATAGACTTAATAGTAAGAGATAAAGAAAAGGAAACAAAGAATAAAAAAGATTTATTACTTTATTTTATAGTAGGAATGTTTTGCTTTTATATAGTAATGGAAATGAAATCAAGATATATTTATTGTTTGCAACCAATATTTTTGATATTGGCAACCAGTGGAATAGAGAAGATTCAATGCAAAATAAATGAATATAAACGGAAAATATAAAAAGATAAAAGCATAATTAAAATTATAAAAGGAGATTTTAAAATGGGAAAATTCAAAAAGCAAGAAACATCAATTGAAGGTGTATATGTAATTGAACCAACAGTATTTGGTGACAATAGAGGGTATTTCATGGAAACATATAGCAAACCAGATTTTGATGAATTGGGGTTAAATTACAATTTTGTACAAGATAATCAATCAAAATCTAAAAAAGGAGTTTTAAGAGGACTTCACTTCCAAAAAGAAAATACACAAGCAAAGCTTGTAAGAGTTATTAAAGGTGAAGTTTTTGATGTAGCAGTTGATTTAAGACCAGGAAGTAAAACATATGGAAAATGGGAAGGTGTAATTCTTTCTGAAGAAAATAAAAAAATGTTTATGATTCCAAAAGGATTTGCACATGGTTTTTTAGTTTTATCTGATGAAGCAGAGTTTACATATAAATGTGATGATGTATATAATCACTCAGCAGAAGGAGGATTAGCTTGGAATGACCCAGATGTTGCAATAGACTGGCCTTTAGGAAATATGAAAGTAACTGAGTTATTAACTTCTGAGAAGGATGCAAAATGGCCTTCTTTAAAAGAATTAAAAAATACAGATTTATTTCAAAATTTGAATTAGGGAAAGGAAGATAAAAAATGAAAAATATATTAGTAACAGGAGCAGCTGGATTTATAGGAGCAAATTTTGCGGAATATTTTGTAAATAAACATCCAGATTATAAAGTAGTAGTAGTAGATAAATTAACTTATGCGGGAAATTTGGACAACTTAAAAAAAGTAAAAGATAAAATAGAATTTGTGAAAGCTGATATATGTGACTTTGAAAAAATGAAAGAAATTTTTGCAAAATATGATATTAATGGAGTTATACATTTTGCAGCAGAATCACATGTTGATAATAGTATAAAAAATCCATTTATATTTACACAAACAAATGTAATAGGAACACATACATTATTAGAAACAGCAAAGCAAAAATGGAGAGAAGGAAGTCCAAATAAATTTGTGCATATTTCTACTGATGAAGTTTATGGCTCACTTGGAGAAGAAGGATATTTTACAGAAAAATCACCAATTAAGCCAAGTAGTCCATATTCATCTTCTAAAGCAAGTTCAGATTTAATAGCTCTTGCATATAAAGAAACATATAAAATGAATGTTAATGTTACAAATTGTTCAAACAATTATGGACCTTATCAACATAATGAAAAATTAATACCTCATATGATTAAATTGGCTCTAAATGATGAGAAATTACCTGTTTATGGACAGGGGTTAAACATTAGAGATTGGTTATATGTAGAAGACCATTGTGAAGCAATAGATTTAGTTTTTCATAAAGGAGTTGCAGGAGAAAGATATAATATAGGTGGTCATAATGAAAAAAGAAATATAGAAATAGTAAGATTAATTTTAAAAAGACTAGGAAAATCAGAGGACTTAATTAGTTATGTAGAAGACAGAAAAGGACATGACTATAGATATGCAATTGATCCTACAAAAATAAGTACAGAACTTGGATGGCTACCAAAAACAAAATTTGAAGATGGTATTGTGAAAACTATTGATTGGTATTTAGAAAATCCAGAATGGTTGAAATAAAAATGTAAGAGTGTAAAAAAATAGCAAAAATGTTGTACATTTTTGCTATTTTGTGTTATTATAAAAATGAATTTAAATGAAGGGATTGAGAAAAATGAATAATATTAAAATATTTGCTTGTCCATCATCAGAAGAATTTACAAAAGAAATATGTGATAATCTAGGTTTGGAAATGGGTAAAATACATCATCAAAAATTTAAAAATGATAATAATTTTGTACAAATACTAGAAACTGTTAGACAAAAAGATGTATATGTAATACAAACTTCTAAACCACCAGTTAATGAAAGAATAATGGAATTGTTAATAACAATAGATGCAATAAAGAGAGCATCAGCTAAAAATATAAATGTTGTATTACCTTATTTCCCATATTCAAGATCAGATAAAAAAGATCAACCTAGAATACCAATAACAGCAAAATTAATTGCACAAATTTTAGAAGCAGCACGGAGCAACAAGAATAATAACTTGTGACTTACATAATCCTGCAATACAAGCATATTTTAATATTAATTGTGATAAATTAACAGCAGAATATTTGTTAGAAGATTATTTTAAAAAGAAAAATTTAAAAGATATGGTAATTGTGGCAACAGATGCAGGAAGCTCAAAAAAAGCATATAAATATTCAGAATTTTTCGAATGCCCAATTGCATTAGTAGATAAAAGAAGAGAAGCAAATGATGATAGAGCAATAGCAAGTACAATTATAGGAGATGTAACTAATAAAAATGCAATTATATTTGATGATGAAGTAGATACAGCAGGTTCTATAATAGAAACAGTAAAAGTTTTACAAAAATTTGGTGCAAAAAATATATATGCGGGATGTACACATGGAGTTCTATCAGGACCAGCAATTGAAAGAATAAAAAATTCTGGAATTAAAGAATTTGTTGTAACAAACACAGTACCAGTTCCAAAAGAAAAAAGAATAGAAAATCTAACTGTACTTTCCATAGCACCATTATTTGCAGAAGTAATAAAACGTGTTAATGAAGAAAGAGCTATAGGAGATCTATTTGAATCTTAAAATTTATAACTAAGAAGGTATTATAAAAATGGAAAAAATTAAATTAAAAGAAATTAATTTTAAATCATTAAATTGGAAAACTATAAAGGCTTTATATTTACAATATAAAGAAGTTATTAATTACTTAGTATTTGGTTTTTTAGCAACAATTGTAAATTTTGTATCATATTTTATATTTGCAAGAATGTTAAAAATAGATGAAATTATAAGTAGTGGATTATCTTGGTTTGTATCAGTCTTATTTGCATATATTACAAATAAGATATTTGTATTTGAAAGTAATACTAAGACAATAAAGTCATTTTTAATAGAAATGGGTTCATTTTTTCTAGCCAGAGTAATAACAGGTATTTTATGTGATGTTGGTACATTTGCATTAATGGTAAAAGTATTTAATATAAATGATATATTTTCAAAAATTGTAACTCAAGTAATGGTAGTAGTATTAAATTACATATTTAGTAAATTTGTTATTTTTAAAAAGAAAGGCAAAAAGGAAGTGGAAAATACATGAAAAAGATATCAATAGTTATTCCAACATATTGTGAAGAAGAAGTTGTTAAACAATGTTATAATAGGCTAATACAAATGTTAAATTCATTAAAAGATTATGAATATGAAATTATTTTTATAAATGATGGTAGTAAAGATAAAACATTAGAAATAATTGAAAAAATTGCAAAAAATGATAAAAATGTAAAAGTAATATCTTTTTCTAGAAACTTTGGACATCAAGCAGCTGTAACAGCAGGGATTAAGCATGTAACAGGAGATGCAGTTGTAATAATTGATGCTGATCTTCAAGATCCGCCAGAATTAATACCAGATATGTTAAAATATTGGGAAGATGGTAATGAAGTAATATATGGAAAAAGAAAGACTAGAAAAGGAGAATCGGCACTTAAATTATTAACAGCAAAGATGTTTTATAATACATTAAATAAGTTATCAGATGTTGAAATACCTAAAGATACAGGAGATTTTAGATTAGTAGATAGAAAAGTTATTGATGTTATAAATAATATGCCAGAACATAATAAATTTTTAAGAGGATTATTTAGTTGGGTTGGTTTTAAACAAGTAGCTTATGAATACGAAAGACAAGAAAGATTTGCAGGGGAAACGAAATATCCTATGAAAAAAATGATTAAATTAGCTTCTGATGGTATTATTAGTTTTTCTACAAAACCATTAAAACTTGTAGGAGAATTAGGAATATTGACAATTATATTATCAATAGCAATTTTAATTTATTCATTAATTTCCTATATATTTAATTTAAATCATTTAACAGCAGGGTGGACCTCAATAATGGTTGCAATTACTTTGTTTAGCGGTGTACAATTATTATCTATTTGGATTATAGCAGAATATGTTGCAAGGATTTATGATGATACGAAAAAAAGACCAGAATATATTATAGATAAAAAGATAAATATAGATTAAAGAGGATGTTGAAGAAATGTACAAATTAGATAAAAATGTATATGATACTTATAAAGAATTTTTCTTTTTTGGAATTGATGAACATGGTGAAAATCAGTTATATGAGGCATTAATATTTTTAACATATTTTAATGAAATAAGAAAAAAATATATTCCAAAAAATAAATCTATTATATATCTTAAAGATAAGGATGATGAATTAAAAAAAAATAAGAATGAGTATGCAAAAGAAGAAATTATAAGAATGAAAAAAGAATGGAAAAAACAATATGCAATAGCAAATCAAATTCCAACCGGAGAACAAATATTAGAAGAAACAATAAAAAGAGCAAAAGAAATTGGTATTCAATATTATAGATTTGTTACTTTAAATAATAAAAGTAAATTATTAGCAAATTACAATAAAGCACAAAGGAAAGAGCAAGAAAAAGAAATTGAACAAAGGTTAAGAAAAGTAGTTCAGAAAAAACTACAAGATGGAAGTATAATGATAAAAGATGATGATATTTCTATCTCACATGAATGGCTAAGAAATTTTGCTCATTACCCAGAATATTCTGTTAATAGATATGACCAGGATTATATTATAAGAAATTGGACAGAGGAAGTATATGATATTTTGAGATATTTAGAAAAAACAGAATGTTCTAATAAAAAAGAATATTATGATATATGGTTAAAAACTAGAATTAAGAGATTAGAAAATAGTGATAAAATATCTAATAAAGAAGAAATTGGAAAGTTAAGACTTATTATTAAAAAATTAAAGATAATTAAAGACAAGCAAAAAGAAAATATGGACAATAATCCTATCGTAAGTGCTTTGAAAGATATGGAAATTTAAGTAAAAATGGTGATAGATATGTGTATAAATAATGAGTTTTGGATATTAATTGACAAATTAGTTGAAACTTCAAATATAGTAATTGACAGACCTAAAGGAAGTGCACATCCAAAGTTTAAACAGCTCATTTATGAAGTAGATTATGGATATTTAGAAAATACATCTTCAATGGATAATGAAGGAATAGATGTATATGTAGGTACTAATAAGGAAAAAAATGTGGATGCAATTTTATGCATTATTGATATGATGAAAAGGGATTCAGAAATAAAAATATTAATAGGTTGTACAGAGGAGGAAAAACAAATCATTTATAATATGCATAATAAGACTGATTTTATGAAGGGAATTATTATAAAAAGATAAAAGTACAAAGAAGGGGAAGAATAATAAATATATCATATAATAAATCAAGAGGACAAAACTGGAAAATTAAGAATAAATAAGACTGTTATATATGTAAAAAATAATCAAATCTAATAAAAATCACGGAATAAAATACAAAAAAATCACGGGATAGAATTGACAAAAATCACGGAATGATGTAAAATGGTAATAGAAAATAATTAATAAAAAGGAGATTTGACTATTATATGGAAATAAAAAAATATAAAAAAAGAATTGTAGATGATAAAATAGAACACTATTTAAAATTATTTGGGGCTATTTGTATAGAAGGACCAAAATATTGTGGGAAGACATGGGCAGGACGTTATCATTCAAACAGTGAAGTTCTTTTACATAAAACAACTGGTGAGTTATCTAATAATGTAGAGCTTGCTAAAATATCTCCTACATTAATTTTAGAGGGAGAAAAACCAAAGTTGATTGATGAATGGCAAGAGGCTACAAACTTATGGGATGAAATTAGAGCAGATGTAGATAGAACAGGATTAAAAGGACAATATATTTTAACTGGCTCTTCTACACCTAACAGGAAAGGAATATCACACAGCGGAGCAGGAAGATATGGGAAAATTTATTTAAGGACAATGAGTTTATATGAATCAGGAGATTCTTCAGGAGATGTATCACTTAAAGATTTATGTAATAATAAGTTTAAACAAAAATTAACAGGTGAAGTTGATTTAAGGCATCTTGCAGGTTTAATTATTAGAGGAGGGTGGCCTGGTAATATAGAATATTCTCCTAAAGATTCTAGTGAGGCAATAGAAGAATATATTAAGATTATAATAGATGATGATTTAATTAGATTAGATGGAGTGAATAGGGACAAACATAAAGTTAAACTATTATTAAAATCGCTTGCAAGAAATGAAAGTACAACGGTATCAAACATGACTTTGAAAAAAGATATAAGTGATGTTGATAATGAAGATATAGATATAGATACATTAGCTTCATATCTAAATGCATTAGACAAATTATATTTATTAGATAATGATGAACCATTTTCATCTAATATTCGTTCTTCTATACGAGTAAAACAATCAGAAAAAAGACACTTTGCAGATCCTTCTATAACATGTTCTTTATTAAATATAAAAGAAGAAGATAAATTAATAAATGACTTAAAAACATTTGGATTTTTATTTGAAGCAATGGTTGAAAGAGATTTAAAAATATATGCTGATAGTTTTAATGCTAAATGTTACCATTATCAAGATTATCAAAATAGAGAAGTTGATAGCATTATAGAATTAGAAAATGGAGAATGGTGTGCATTTGAAATAAAATTAGGTACAAATAAGATTGATGAAGCTGCAAAGAATTTATTAGAGTTAAAACAAGAAATTGAAAAAGAAAATGGTAAGCTACCAACTGCTCTTTGTGTAATATGTGGACTTTCTAATGCAACATATAAAAGACCAGATGGAGTATATGTAGTACCAATTACGGCGTTAAAACCATAAAAGTAGTACAAGATATTTAAATATATTATCAAATGAAATTTATTATATAAAAATATGGAGGTAAAAAATGGAACAAAAAAAGTACAAATATTATGAAATAAAAGTGAGCATTAGGGATACGCATCCACCTGTGTGGAGAAGATTACAAATACCAGAAGGAATAACTTTTCATGAGTTAAATGCAATAATACAACTTGCATTTGATTGGTGTGGATATCATATGTATAGTTTTGAAGTTGGTGCAACATTACATGAAGAAGGGGTATTTATAGAGTTACCTGAGATGGAAGATGGATTATGGTATCATGAAACAAAGAATTCAAAAAAAGAAAAAATAGATAAATATTTTAAAGAATATAAGAAAATGAAGTATACATACGACTTTGGAGATAACTGGATTCATGATATTACAATAGAAAAAATAGTAGAAACAGATAAAAAATTAAAAAAACCTATTTGTATAAAAGCAAAAATGGCAGATTTACCAGAAGATTGTGGCGGACCATGGGGATATGAAGAATTACTTGATATATTAGCAGATAAAAAACATGAAAGATATGCAGAAATGAAAGAATGGGTAGAAGGTGGATTTTCTACATGGTATGATGATAGAGAATATGTAGACATAGAAAAAATAAACATGAGATTAGATAATTATAAAGAACATGCAAAATTTCTAGTTGATATATAATAATATATGAAATGTAAAATACTGGAGTAATCCAGTATTTCTTTTGTGTTTTAAACATATAATTAAATTTTATTTCATAATCTTAAAATTAATATATTAAAAATATACACAAAATAGAAAAAATATGTTAAAATGTAAAAAAATAGTTTAAGAGGAGACTGAATTAATATGGATAAAAAAAGAATTTTAACAGGAGATAGACCAACAGGTAGATTACATATAGGACATTATTTTGGTTCTTTAAAAAAGAGAATAGAACTTCAAGAAAGCGGAGAATATGATCCATACATATTAATAGCAGATGTTCAAGCATTAACGGATAATTTTAATAACCCAGAAAAGGTAAGAAAAAATGTAAGAGAAGTTGCGATAGATTATTTGTCAGTGGGAATTGATCCTGAAAAAACAACTATATACATTCAATCAATGATACCAGAAGTTGCAGAATTAACGGTATTTTATTCTAATTTAGTAACAATAGCAAGATTAGAAAGAAATCCAACCGTAAAAACAGAGATAGCACAAAAAAAAGAAATATTTGGGGAAAGTGTAACATATGGATTTTTAGGATATCCAGTAAGCCAAGCAGCAGATATAACAGCATTTGAAGGAAAATTTGTCCCAGTAGGAGAAGACCAACTTCCTTTGATTGAACAATGCAGAGAAATTGTAAGAAAATTCAATAGTATTTATGGCGAAACTCTAATAGAACCAGAGGCAGTTTTATCTTCTGAAAAAAGAATAAAAGGATTAGATGGAAATGAAAAAATGGGTAAATCTTTAGGAAATGCTATTTACTTATCAGATACTGAAGAAGAAATAACAAGAAAAGTAATGAGTGCTCTTACAGATCCTAATCGTATAAAAAAAGATGATTTAGGAAATCCTGACATATGTATGGTAGCATATTATCATAATTTATTTAGTAAAAAAGAAGAAGTAAAAACAGTATGCGAAGAGTGTAAGGCAGGAAAAAGAGGATGTGTAGCTTGTAAAAAACAACTTGCACAAAACATAATTGAAGAATTGAGACCAATTAGAGAAAAAAGGGCATATTATGAGCAACATCCAGAAGAAGTAGAAGAAATTTTAAAAAAGGGTACTGAAAAAGCAAGAAAAACTGCAAAACAAACAATGGAAAAAGTAAAAAAGGCAATGAAATTAGATTATTTTGAATAATCAAAGGAGAAAGAGAAATGTTTATAGACTATACAAAAATAATAATTAAATCAGGTGATGGCGGAAATGGAGCGGTATCATTTCGTAGAGAAAAATATGTAGCAGCAGGTCGGACCAGATGGAGGAGACCGGTGGACATGGTGGTAACATATATTTTCAGGTAGACAAAGATAAAAATACTTTAATTGATTTTAGATATAATAAGAAATTCAAAGCACAAAATGGGGAAAACCGGAAGCCGGAAGCCACTGCAATGGAAAATATGGTGAGGATTTATATATAAAAGTACCAATAGGAACAGTAGTAAAAGATGCTAAAACAGGAAAAATAGTTGCAGATTTAAGTAAAATTAATCAAACTGAATTAATATTAAAAGGTGGTAAAGGTGGAAGAGGAAATTCACATTTTAAAACCTCTACCAGACAAGCACCAAGATTTTCTGAAGATGGTGAAAAAGGTGAAGAAAAAGAAATAATATTAGAACTTAAATTATTAGCAGATGTTGGATTATTAGGATTCCCAAATGTAGGAAAATCAACATTTTTAAAAGCAGTAACAGATGCAAAACCTAAAATTGCAAATTATCATTACAACATTAGAACCTAATTTGGGAGTCGTAAGAACAAAAAATGGAGATGGATTTGTAATAGCAGATATACCAGGAATTATAGAAGGAGCAAGTAAAGGGGTAGGACTTGGAATTCAATTCTTAAGACATGTAGAGAGAACAAGACTATTATTACACTTTTTAGATGTGTCTTCTAATGAAGGTAGAAATCCAGTAGAAGATTTTTATACAATAAATAATGAATTAAAAAAATATAGTGAAAAATTATCTAAAAGAAAACAAATAATTGTAGCAAATAAAGTAGATATAATAGAAAATGAAGATATATTAAAACAAGTAGAAGAATTAGCAAAGAAGGAAAATCTAAAGATTTTTAAAATATCTGCAGCAACAAAAGAAGGAGTACAAGAGCTAATAGATTATGTCACAGATGAATTAAAACAATTACCAAAAGAAGAATTAGTTAATCAAGAAGATAAAGTAATATATACTTTAGAAGAAAAAGATGATCAATGGAGTATTAAACAAGAAGATGGAGTATTTATTGTATCAGGAAAAGCAGTAGAAAGATTAATGGGAAGAATTAACATTGAGGATAATGAATCAATGTATTATCTTCAAAAAAGTTTAAAAAATATGGGAATTGAAAGTAAGTTAAAAGAAATGGGAGTACATGAAGGAGACACAGTAATACTTGCAGATTGGGAATTAGAATGGTATGAATGATGTTTTTTGGGACGGAGCCAAAAAACATCATAAAAATATATAGTAATATATGTTATGAAAAAAATAAAGATGTTTTTTGACTCTGTTCCAAAAAGCATCAAAGGAGAAGAAAATGGCTAATAATGAAAAAAGAAAAGATTATCTATCATGGGATGAATATTTTATGGCTATAGCAAAACTATCATCAATGAGAAGTAAAGATCCTTCAACACAGGTGGGAGCCTGTATTGTAAGTGATGATAATAGAATTTTATCAATAGGATATAATGGAGCGCCAAATGGATTTGATGATGAAAAATTCCCATGGTCTAGAGAAGGAGAAAATTTAAACACAAAATATCCTTATGTTTGCCATGCTGAACTAAATGCAGTTTTAAACTTTAGAGGAAATAAAAAGGATTTAGAAAATGCAAAAATATATGTAGATTTGTTTCCTTGTAATGAATGTGCAAAAATAATTATTCAATCTGGAATAAAGGAAGTAATATATTTATCAGATAAATATGCAGATTCAGAAAACAATATAGCATCTAGAAAATTATTTGATGAATGTAATGTAAAATATTCAAAAATAAACTTAAAACAAAAAAGAGAAATAAAGATTGACTTAAAGTAATTTTTAAGTCAATCTTTTCATAATAATACCATTTTTATCTTTATAGTAATTTTTTCTAATTCCACATTGCTTAAAACCAAATTTTTTGTATAAATGTATTGCAGGGTAATTTTCTTCCATAACTTCTAAATTAATACAATTTAAATCTTTAGATAAATCAATTAAAGTTTTTAATAACATAGAACCAATTCCTTGATTTCTATAATCTTTTTTAACTACTATATTCATAATATCTGCTTCATCTATCATAATTTTAATTCCTGCAAATCCAATAATTTCATCATTAAGTTTTGCGACTATATATTTTGAAGTTTCACTATTTAATTCATCTTTTAAAATAGAAATACTCCAAAAACTATCAAAATCTGATTTTAAGTTTTTAGAAATAAAATCTAAATGATTAATTTCCATATTAGAAATTTCAATATTCTTTAGTTTACTTTCTAACTGCCTTTGAGCTTGAGGCTTTTTTAAATATAAAGGTAAAATTTCTTCTGATGAATTAATTTTAAATTTATTAATTCCTGCTAAGGCCAAATAGTATGAATCTAAATTATTTTCCTTAGAGAATTCCAAATTAATACCTTTAAAATTATCAATTATAATATCTTTATAGGTATTTACACCATCACCAACAACAGTAATTAAATTCTTATTTGATATGTAATTATTACATATATTAATAGCATTATAAATATTATCAGTACTTGGTGGAACAATTTCATGGTATTCAGAATTTTTAAGTTCATATAAAGCAAAATAGCAATTATCATTTTTACAGTCAATAATAGAAAAAATTAAGCCTTCATTTTTAACTAAATATGCTAAAGATTCTAAAGAGCTAATACCAATACAATTAATATCTAAACTATCATGAAAAGCTTTTATAGTTGCAATTCCAATACGGATACCAGTAAAAGATCCAGGACCTTTATTACATACTAATAAATCAATATCATTTAAAGATAAATTTGATTTTTTAAAAGCAGTTTTAATCATGGGCATAAGATTTTCAGAATGTGTTCTACCTGTATTACTATCAAGTTTACAAATTAAATTTGTGTCTTCTAAAATAGAAACGCCACATATATTACTTGCAGTATCAATACTTAATATTTTCAAAATAATCCTCCAATCTATTTAAATTATAATCTATATTTAAAATTCTAGTATTTTCATCTTCATTACTTTTTTCAAATGTAATCTGAATATATTTTTCTGGCAGAACATCTTTGATTAATTCGCCCCACTCTATAATACAAATACCATTTTCAAAATATTCTTCTCCTCCAATTTCATAAAATTCTGATGAATCTTCTAGGCGATAAACATCAAAATGAAAAATATTTATATCATCTTTTTTGTATTCATTTACTATAGTAAATGTTGGACTAGAAATTTCATTTTCTAATCCATAATAACTTAAGATACCTTCTGTAAATTTAGTTTTACCACTTCCTAAGTCACCGAGTTAAAACAATTATATCTTTTTTTGTCAAAAATTTTGCCAAATTTCTAGCAAAATTTTTAGTTTCAAATTCACTTCTTGAAATAAATTGAAAATGTTGCATGATTACCTCCCAAAATTAATTGTCTTCATTATAATATAAAAAATGAAAAAATTCAATTAAAACTATTGATAAATTACAATGTTTGTAATATAATTGTAACAAAATTGTAATAAAAAAGAAAAATAAACATGAAGGGAAGATTGTAATGTTTAAATTTGGTTTCGGACAAGATATAGGGATAGATTTAGGTACAGCCACTGTAATTGCATATGCAAAGGGAAAAGGAATAGTTTTAAGAGAACCTTCTGTTGTAGCAGTAGATAATAATACAGGAGAGGTTTTAGCAGTTGGACAAGAAGCTAGAAGAATGCTTGGAAGAACACCAGGAAACATTGTAGCAACTAGACCTTTAAGAGAAGGTGTTATATCTGATTATACAGTAACAGAAAAAATGCTAAAACACTTTATAAATAAAGTTTGTGGAAAATTTCTTTTTGCTCCTAGAATTATGATTTGTATTCCTTCACAAGTAACTGAGGTTGAAAAAAAAGCAGTTATAGATGCAGCATCACAAGCTCGGAGCCAGAAAAGTATATTTGATTGAAGAGCCAATTGCAGCAGCAATAGGAGCTGGAATAGATATATCAAAACCATGTGGAAATATGGTAGTTGATATTGGAGGAGGTACTACTGATATTGCTGTTATCTCATTAGGAGGGTCTGTTGTGAGTTCTTCTATTAAAGTTGCAGGAGATAAGTTTGATGAAGCAATTGTTAAATATATTAAGAAAAAACATAATATTATGATAGGAGAAAGAACAGCTGAAGATTTAAAAGTTAATATTGGTTGTGTATTTCCTAAAATCCAAGATACAGAAATGGATATAAGAGGAAGAGACTTAATTACAGGGCTTCCAAAAACAATTACAATTCATTCAAGTGAAATGTTAGAAGCTT